>JAFUUG010000684.1 GCA_017483905.1 Bacillota bacterium | reverse complement strand
CATCTCAATATGCTCCTTTATAACATACCTAAATAGGTTTTATATAATTATAACATAATTGAGAATAACTTTCAAGTATATTGCGTTATTTTTATTAAATTATTTTATTGACATACCTAATTTGTAAGCGTTACAGATTAATGCTTATGATAAATTCTGTTATGAATACGCATACGAGAAAAAAGATCTGAATTACATATATAAAGCAATGTGTGAATTTTATCTTATGTATGGCTCAGATGATGAAATAAAAGCCGACTTCCAAAAAGCACTTGCCGAGGATTTAGCACCGTTAAAGTATAGGGAAGTTGTTAAGGGTATCATGCCGGACTGCACAACGGTTATCAATGTTGAGTTTGAAACAAAACGAAAATTTTATTATTATTCTGACAAGTTTATTGATGGAATGTTAAAAACCAATAACCGCAGGCTTGTAGATCCTGCACTTGAAGGAATATATAAGATAATTGATAATAGGGGTATATTTCTTGATTATCTGACTTCCAATACTTTAAGTTTTAAGACATCTGATGATGAGTATGTAGATTGGTGTTCAAGGATCCGGAGGGTCAAGCTTCCGGATACAGTTGTTGATGCTCCGGAGCTGATACGAGATTATTCAAAAGAACTTAATAAAGCTATAGTAATAAAGCGTGCGGCTAATTCAGTCGGAACTGTAGCGCTTTATTCGGGTAATACGGGAATTGATTTTCAAGAAGATATCTCAGATTTGCTCAGTAACTTCAATGATATTGATATTTTTTATGATTCATACAAGAAAAATAAGGTAAAAAAATATAATCGTTTGAAAAATATGATTGATTTGTAAGAGTATAAAGTTGAAAAAGTACGATAAGCAGCTGAGGAGCGCAGCGGACTACAATTGCGGTCGAGGTGGTACAATATATTTCGGTGATTCTGAAGATTTCGATTTTCTGCCACTTCGGAATCGCCGCAAGCTCCGGCATCACCTCGAAAGTCGTTTGTCAAGGGCTTGTTTTTTTCGGAGCTTGCGGAGAAAAAAATTGCGAAGCAACCTTTGACAAGCGGCTTAGCGTGCGGCGGATTTTCTTGGAGCGACAAAGACTGCTGCTCGGTTTGAGCTGTGGGGGGTTCGGGGGGGAAAGCCCGAGATGTCGATTGCGAAATTTTTCAATTGTAAGAGTAGGATCTAAAAAAATGAAAAATAATAAAAACTATTCGCAAAATGATAGTTTTGCGAATAGTTTTTATTATTTTTGCATATTCTCCTTTTAATGATATCTTTTCGGGAACATTCTTTTTATCTTCCCACGAATAAATAACATATAATTCAGGCTTTGGAAATTTAACTTTTTTTGATATATAAAGCGACTGCTTTGTATCTTCAAAATAATCATAATAAGTTTCGGCAAGATAAACAAACATACGCACAACAATATTTTCTGTCCATGATGACTGTTGTTCTACAAGCATGATTATCTTATTTCCTACCTTAAAACCGATGTCATTATAAAGAGTAGCCATTATTACACTTTCAAGGGTGACGTGTTCAATGTCGTTTTCCGTTATGTTCTCACCCGGATGGAGTTCTATATATAATTGTGCCGCATATTTTGGTATGCCAAAAAGATTTCTGAATACGGAATCTTTTGCGGTGTATTTTGATTTTGATGTTTCTGTTATATTCATAGTTTATCCTGCCTTTTTATTATATTATAACCGATTAACATTGAAATTGCAACGAAATATTATACTCATGAACGGAAAAATTTTCTGTCCATGAGTGCGTCGACTGCGTTCCACGAAGTGGTTACCTCCCTTGTACGCAGTCGTGCGCATAATTTATACCTAACAGCGTTTTTTATGACCTTTAGTATAAAACCCCGATGAAAACTTGTATTTCTTCGGGTTTTGCAAAATAAATTTTCTATATGTCCCTACTCTTCTCCAAAATTTCATTTTTCTTCACCTTTTTTATTCTATCCTATAAAATAAACAAAGAAAAGGAGAGATAAAAATGAATAAACTTTACGGCTACGCCCGTGTATCTTCAAAAGAACAGAACGAAGACCGCCAGCTAATCGCCCTCACAGAATATGGAGTACCATCTTCTCACATCTTCATCGACAAAATCAGCGGAAAGGACTTTGAACGCACAAATTACAAGCATCTCATAAAAAAACTAAAAAGAGGCGATCTGCTCATAATAAAAAGCATCGACCGCCTCGGCAGGAACTACACCGAGATACAATCCCAATGGAAATACATAACCCAAGATATCTCCGCCGACATAAAAGTCCTTGATATGCCCCTGCTTGACACTACACAGCACAAAGACCTCTTAGGCACATTCATAAGCGATATGGTATTGCAGCTTTTAAGTTTCGTAGCCGAAAACGAGCGAAATAATATCCGCCAAAGACAATCCGAGGGAATCGCCGCCGCAAAGGCAAGAGGAGTAAAATTCGGCAGACCGTTCAAATATAATTCCGCCGATTACCTCCCCATCTACCAAAAATTCCTCAATAAAGAGATAACACAAAAACAGGCAATGGCACTCATCGGCTGCTGCGAATCCACCTATTACAGAATAATCGCCGAACTCAAAGCCATGCAAAAAAATCCCTGATAAAGTATAGCATAACAGAGATAAGCACCTTGCACATATTTTATAATATAATTATATTTTAATTTTGTTAAAAAGTCAACAAAAAATTCAATTTTTTTCCATACAATTGCTATCCCTGTTAATGTATACCATAACAAGGAAATCCTCATAGAAAGGAGGACTAAGTTTGAAAAAATATATTTCTATCATTTTAATTACATTGTTGACTGTGTCATATTCAATTCCCGTCTTTGCCGAAGAAATGCAGTCAAGCAACGTAACACAAATTCAATGCAATGGTCTTTGTACTTCTGTTGGTATCACTCTTAATTTATCATCAGATTTAATCCCATTAGATGTATAATAAATTATCCATTAAGAAAGGGGGCTTT
>JAFUUG010000683.1 GCA_017483905.1 Bacillota bacterium | reverse complement strand
TATAATTATAAAATATTTTTGCGTGTGCAAGCTCCTGATCTGCCGTAAAAAGGAATACCTTATGCAGCATTTGTTCTTTATCATTAAGAGCTTTTTCGGCGGCAAAAATATATCTGTTTCTTGCCTGACTTTCTCCGGCAAAAGCCCTCATGATATTTTCTTTTGTTCTGCTTATGTTAAAGTCCATTTTGCATTACCCCTTCCAAATTTATTTCACCAGTTATTATGCTCATTTTAAAAATAATTATACATCAGGGAAGCCACATATATGAACTGTAAATCTTTATACAAGATAAATTTTAAATTGATAAAAAAATTAAACTGAGGTGTGAAAAAAATAATTTTTCACACCTCAGTTGCATTTACACCATTATTATGCCTATCATATTTGCAAGATAAGTATATATCGTGATCTCATTCTGTGAAAACATCTTTTTATAGCTTAGATTCTCGTATGAGCATATACCGATGACCTCTCCGTCTTTATTCCTTATAAGACTTATGACTGCCGAAAATACATTCTGATCGGCAAGTGTCTTATAGGCTATCGGGTGAGTAAATTCAATATTATAGACAAAATTCATCACAAGAACATCATTGCTGAAAAGTTCCAGAAATTTATCATCCACGAAATCAATTTTCTCTATCGTATCATTAAGGAATTCACCGTATTTATAACTGCATTTATACTCATTGTTCTGCAATATATACACCTGTACTCTGTCAAGCGCAAATGCCGAGTGTACCATTTTTATCGCTTCCGGCACACCCTCTTTTCCGTTTGTATAGAGAAATTTTGAAATGTCGCTCAGGAAATGAGTAAACTCATTCTTATCTATTATTGTATTTGAATTTACTGAAGTATTATCAACCGACTCATCGAGCATTTCTCCGTGAAGTTCATCTATATAGGTAACGTATCTGTTTCTTCCTTTTTCCTTTGCGATATATAAGGCTCTGTCAGCCTTTTTGAATATTATGTCAAAACTTTTTCCATTTGCGGGATAGCTTGCCGAGCCTATTGAAACCGTTACTTTAAGCATCGGATGTTCTTCGTATTTTATATTATTTACTCTTGCTTTAAGTGTACGAAGTATTCCCCTCAACTGATCAAGATTTTCAACATTATCTATAAATGCACAAAGCTCATCACCGCCAAACCGACCGCATGAACCATGATCACCGACTACATCTTTAAGCGTAGAAGATATAGCATATATCACCTTATCACCGAACTGATGCCCATAGCTGTCATTTACTGTCTTGAAATTATCTATATCTACCATCACTATGCCGAGTATCTTATCGCTTTGTTCTCTTATCGCATTATTTATGGACTCTTCCTCTATTTTCTTTATTGCATTTTTTCTGTAAAGACCCGTAAGATCATCAATATCGGTATTTTTTTCTTCTTATATTGCCGAATCCTTTTCAATATGTGCAATAGTTCCTACCATAGCGACCTTTTCCGCATTTATCATTATCGGTCTTGCTTTTATTTCCAACAGAAAATTTTTATAATTTCCCGTATCGAATACATAATAGACATTTTTGCCCATTTCCATTTCGCTGCACATTTTATTG
>JAFUUG010000682.1 GCA_017483905.1 Bacillota bacterium | reverse complement strand
CTTTTCCTCTCGGCAGCGGCAAGTATAGGACTTTCAATCGGCTGTGATATGATATATTACGGTGTACATAAAGATGATGCGGCGGGAAATGCTTATCCGGATTGCAGCAAGATATTCAATAAGGCTATGGCTGATGCGATATACGAGGGAAGCGGAAAAAAGATAAGGATAGAAGCTCCTTTTGTCGAAAAGAATAAGGCCGAAATAGTTGCACAGGGAATAAAACTCGGTGTGCCTTATGAATATACATGGAGCTGCTACAGCGGAAAAGATAAACCATGTGGTGTTTGTGCAACTTGTATAGACAGAAAGAAGGCATTTGAAGAAAACGGCATAAATGACCCTGCTATGGATTAAGGAGGTAACTCTATGGATAGAAATAACGAAAAGCTTAATTTGCTCGGAAATAAAAATACAAATTATCCTACGGATTATGATGCAAGTGTGCTTGAAACATTTGAAAATAAACACAAGGATAACGATTATTTTGTTAAATTCAATTGTCCCGAATTTACAAGTTTATGTCCGATAACGGGACAGCCTGATTTTGCAACGATATACATATCATACATCCCGAATATTAAGATGGTTGAAAGCAAGTCACTTAAATTATATTTATTCAGCTTCAGAAATCACGGGGATTTTCACGAGGATTGTGTAAATATAATAATGAAAGATCTGATAAAACTGATGGAGCCGAAATATATTGAAGTGTGGGGAAAATTTACTCCGAGAGGCGGCATCTCTATAGATCCTTACTGCAATTACGGTATGAAAGGAACTAAATGGGAAGAGCTGGCTTTTGAGAGATTGAGTAAGCACGATATGTACCCCGAAAAAATTGATAACAGATAAAAAACAGCTGCCAAAAGGCGGCTGTTTTTTATTATTACGATTATTCTGAAATGATTATTTTAAAGTAACCTTAGCTCCAACTTCTTCAAGTTTAGCCTTGCAGTTTTCTGCATCGTCCTTAGATACGCCTTCTTTAACAAGTTTTGGAGCACCGTCAACGATCTCCTTAGCTTCTTTAAGACCAAGACCTGTGATCTCTCTAACAACTTTGATAACTTTGATCTTTTCAGCACCAACTTCTGTAAGTTCTACGTTGAATTCAGTCTTTTCTTCGCCTGCAGCAGCACCACCGTCAGCAGCAGCAACTGCAACAACGCCTGCAGCAGCAGATACACCAAATTCTTCTTCACAAGCTTTAACGAGATCGTTAAGCTCTAATACTGTAAGTTCTTTAACAGCAGCAATGATTTCTTCGATTGATAACTTTGCCATTATATTTTCCTCCATTAAACATCATAAATTTTTGTTTGGTTACAAATAGTTTTAAGTAAATTTTAAAATCAGCCCTGAGCTGCTTCGCCCTGCTCGTCTGCAACAGCTTTGATAACACGAGCGAAAGAAGCGATAGGTGACTTGAAGCTTCCGAGAAGTTTTGAGAGAAGAACTTCTCTTGAAGGGATACCTGCAACGGCTTCCATTCCCTTTGCATCATAACAAGTGCCTTCAATAACACCTGCTTTAAATTCAAGAGCCTTTGCGTCCTTCTTGAATTTATTGATGATGGAAGCGGCTGTCGTAGGATCATCATAAGAAAGAGCCAATGCACTCGGACCTTCAAAATAGTCTTTTAAAGATTCAAAAACAGTACCTTCAACAGCAAATCTCATCATAGTGTTTTTATAGACTTTATAGTCAACACCGGCTTCTCTTAAAGATTTTCTGAGAACTGTATCCTGTTCAACACTGAGACCTCGTGCATCGACCAAAACAGCTGAACTTGCTTTTTCAAGTTTTTCTTTGACCTTTGCGAAAGTACCCTGTTTTGAAATTTCTGAGGACAAATGTTTCATTTAAATTGTACTTCTTGGTGAGGAAATAAATTATTTCGCCTAGGTTGCAATCTTTGATTTTTTGGTATGGTTCCAATGGCATAAAGAACATAAAATTCTGGGTGG
>JAFUUG010000681.1 GCA_017483905.1 Bacillota bacterium | reverse complement strand
TATTTGCTTTTTATATTTATTATGGCTTTCTGCATTTTCTTTTCTCTTTCAAGGGCAAGTTGTTTTTCTTTTTGTTCTGCTTCAAGAGCTGCAAAATCGGTAAAAATATCAAGCTGTACGGGTTTTTGTCTGGCTTTTGCGGTATCGGGATCAATAATGTCAACGGCGGTGATGTTTATTTTTCTTGTTAATAATTTTTTGTTTATTATTCTGTCAAACAAGTCGAGAGAGGCAGATATTATTTCCCTTGAAGAAGATGTATATGATGAGAGAGTAACGGTTCCATGTGCGTGCTTTGGTTTTTTTCTGCCATAGCGGTCGGTGGTTATCTCGATATCATCAAATAATGTGTTTCCCTGTGAATCGACATTTTTGACATCATAGCTTATTGTCAGGACAAGTTTATTTGTAACGAGAGATTTTTCTGCAAGGTCAAGGGCAAGAGAGTCCGCCATTTCGGAAATTACAACTCTTGTTTTTTCATAGTTGTAGGGACAATGCAAAACCTGACCTGAGGAGATACTTTTTGCGGAGGGTGTGTATGATTTTATGGCGGAAATAGTGCATGGTTCATATCCCCAGGCGTGATCTATGAGAAGCTGCGCATATACTCCGAATAATTTATAAAGCAATTCTTCATTATAATATTCATCGGGTTTACCGACGGAACATTTTGCAACATCTCCCATTGTGAAAAGTCCGATACCCGCAAGTTTATTTGCATAGCCTCTGCCGACACGCCAAAAATCAGTTATCGGGCGGTGATCCCATAGAGTGCGGCGGTATTTCATTTCATCAAGCTCGGCTATACGGACACCGTTTTTATCCGGTGTTATGTGCTTTGCACCTATATCCATGGCAACTTTAGCAAGGTAGAGATTTGTGCCGATGCCTGCGGTCGCAGTTATTCCCGTTGTTTCAAATATGTCATATATTATTTTTACGGTTAGTTCTCTTGCGGTTATTTTATATATATTCATATAACTTGTTACATCTATGAAAACTTCGTCTATTGAATAGACATGGATATCTTCGGCAGAAAAATATTTAAGGTATATCTGATATATCCTTGTGCTGTATTCGATATAGTATGCCATGCGGGGAACGGCGGTTATATAGGACAGGGATAGTTCGGGTGATGAAATGAGTTCATCGCTGTTATAGGATTCTCCCGAAAAAGAGTGATTCGGGGCATTGGAAAGTCTTTCGTGATTTACTGCATTTACCTTTTGTATGACTTCAAATAATCTTGCTCTTCCCGGGATTCCGTAAGATTTGAGAGATGGGGAGACTGCAAGGCAGATGGTTTTTTCCGTGCGGCTCGGATCGGCTACGACAAGATTCGTCTTTAACGGATCAAGTCCTCTTTCAACACATTCTACGGAGGCATAAAATGATTTTAAATCTACTGCGATATAAGTTTTTTCGGTCATTTTTATGCCTCCTGTTTTATTTTGAATTAAAACTTGTAGTTACTTCTGTTTTTTATTAGATTCGGTTGCCTTGATAACGACTGACTTATTGCCGAGCATTGTTTTTAATGATGATATAAGCTCGTCTGAAAGTGATACGGAAAAAGATGAATTAAGGCGGAGAAGTTCCTTTGTTGATTCATCATACACTGCTACGGGAGAGTTTCCTTTATAAGGATTATTTGTAAGATATTCCATGATGTCGGAGCGTGTAACGGAGCTGTCTGACGGTATTTTTAGCCATAATGTTCTGAATGAATCGGCGGAAAATACCTCATCGCATATAAATTTTGAATCACGGTCAAGGGAACTGCTCACATGACCCTTTACTATTATTACTTCATCTTCTTTAAAAAATTCGCTGTATTTCTGAAAAGGATAAGAAAAAACTATGACTTCGACTGTGCCGAGCATATCCTCAAGAGTGAGGAATGCCATTTTCTGACCCTTTTTCGTATATTTGACTGAAACGGAAGTTACTATTCCGCCGATAGTGCCTGATTCTCCGTCTGAAATTCTTGATGGTTCGTCTTCGGAATACAGGAAATCTGTACTTGAAAAAGTTACCTTTGAAGAGAGTACATCGCTGTAGTCGGAAAGAGGATGACCGCTTATATAAAGACCGAGAACTTCTTTTTCATAAGAGAGGGCAAGTTTTTTCGGATATTCTTCGAGAGGAGGAAGATTATCGGAAACAAGTGTGTCTTTTTCATCTTCAAGAAATTCAAAGATCGAAAGCTGTCCTTCAAGATTATTTTTCTTTGAATGATTTACACTGTTATATATAGAGTTGTATACCGCCATATACTGGCTTCGGCTGCCGCCGAGGGAATCGAATGCACCTGCTTTTATAAGGCTTTCGAGAGTTCGTGTATTAAGCTCCGATGAAAGTCTTTCGATAAAATCGGTTAGACTTTTGAATTCGCCGTTTTTATTTCGTTCTTTTTCAAGGGCAAAGATAGTATTTTTTCCGACATTTTTTATTGCGGAAAGACCGAATCTTATTTTATTATCCGAAACGCTGAAATCGGCAAAACTTTTATTTACATCGGGCTGTAATACGGTTATGCCCATTTTTTTTGATTCAAGGATATATTCCGAAACTTTTGTAAGATTATCCGAAACACTTGAAATAAGCGCAGTCATAAATTCAACAGGATAATAGCATTTAAGCCATGCCGTCTGATATGCAACGACAGCATAAGCCGCTGCATGACTTTTATTAAAAGCATATTTTGCAAAATCTGTCATATCATCGAAAATTTTATTTGCAATATCTTCGGATATGCCATTATTTATACAACCCGGAAGTTCACCCTCGATACCGTTTATAAAGTTGAATCTTTCTTTTGCCATTACATCTGCTTTTTTCTTGCTCATGGCACGACGTACAAGGTCACTTCTGCCAAGACTGTAACCTGCAAGGTCACGCACTATCTGCATTACCTGCTCCTGATATACTATACAGCCGTATGTTGATTTAAGTATTTTTTCGAGAGATGGGTGAAGATAAGTTATACTTTCGGGGTCGTTCTTACCCTTTATGTAATTCGGGATAAAATCCATAGGTCCGGGACGGTAAAGAGATATTCCCGCTATCACATCGTCAATGCTGCGTGGTTTTAACTCTTTCATGAATTGTTTCATTCCCGGACTTTCAAGCTGGAATATACCGTTTGTATTTCCGGAAGATATAAGTTCAAAAACTTTCGGATCGTCACAGGTTATACCGGAAAAGGAAACCGATGAACCCGAACCGTCTATCAGATCGAAAGCATTCCGGATTATCGTCAGATTACGAAGCCCCAAAAAGTCCATTTTTAAAAGACCGAGTTCTTCTATGGTAGTCATTGTGTACTGAGTCGTAACAACATCGTCATTCATACTCAGCGGCACATAATCTACGATAGGGCGGTCGCATATAACGACACCTGCTGCATGAGTAGAGGTGTTTCGGGGAAGTCCCTCAAGTTTCATAGCCATATCAAGAAGATTTTTTATTCTCGGATCGTTTTCATATTCCGCACGAAGCTCTGTATTGACATCAAGAGCATCTTTTATGGTGACGTGAATATTTCCGTTGGGAAGTCTTGCAGGTATCATTTTGGCGATGCGGTCAACATCGGCGTAAGGTATTTCAAGGACACGCCCTACATCTCTTGTAACATTCCTTGCGGCAAGCGTACCGAATGTTACTATCTGCGAAACGCGGTCATGACCGTATTTTTCGGAAACATAATTGATAACTTCCTGTCGGCGTTTGATACAGAAATCAATATCTATATCGGGCATACTTACACGCTCCGGATTTAAGAAACGCTCGAAGAGAAGATCGAAACGGATAGGGTCAATGTCGGTTATTCCGAGAGAATAAGCAACTATACTGCCTGCCGCCGAACCTCTTCCGGGTCCTACCATTATGCCGTTATTTTTAGCGTATGCGATGAAGTCGGATACTATAAGGAAATAGTCGATGAATCCCATATCTTTTATTGTATCAAGCTCATATTCAAGGCGTGAGGTGAGCTCGGGAGTAATTTCCTTATAACGCTTTTTTAGACCTTTGTCACAAAGCTCCTTTAAATAATCGAATGCCGGTTTGTTATCCGGAACATCGAAAACCGGGAGTTTATAATGATTAAATTCAAATGATACATTACAGCGGTCGGCTATTTTTACGGTGTTTTCGAGCGCTTCGGGGGCATAAGGAAAAAGTGCTGCCATTTCTTCCGGAGATTTCAGATAAAACTGATCGCCCTGATAGCGCATACGATTTTCTTCGCTTATCGTGTGTTTTGTTTGTATGCAGAGAAGAACATCGTGAGCTTCGGCATCTGTTTTATCTATATAGTGAAGATCGTTGGTACAGACAAGCGGTATACCCGTTTCCTTATTTATGCGAAGAAGTGCCTGATTTACCTGATGTTGTTCGGCTATGCCATGATCCTGTAATTCGAGGAAAAAATTATTCTCGCCGAATATCTCATTATAAAAAAGTGCGGTTTCCTTTGCTTTTTCGTAAGAATGGTCGAGAACGGCTCTTGAAACAGGACCTGCAAGACAGGCACTTAATGCTATAAGTCCGCTGTGATATTCTTTGAGAATATCGGTATCTATTCTCGGTTTATAGTAAAAACCTTCTGTAAAGCCGAGTGATACAAGCTTTGAAAGATTATTGTAACCCTCGTTATTTTCGGCAAGAAGAACAAGATGATAATAAAAATTATCGGGGGAATGGACTTTATTGAATCTTGAACCCGATGCAACATATACTTCACAGCCTATTATCGGTTTTATACTTTCTTTGAGAGCTTTTTTATAAAAATCTATAACACCGTACATGACACCGTGGTCTGTGATGGCGATAGACTTCATTCCAAGACTTTTGGTACGCTCGATGAGGTTGTCTATTTTTGACAAGCCATCGAGCAGACTATAGCCTGTATGAACATGAAGATGTGTAAAATCGGTCATATAGAATCTCCTGTTTTAAAGTTTTTTTATAAGTTCTACTGTATCGTTGAACCAATAAGCATCTATATCATCTGCTTTTCCCATGTCGCATTTCTGTGCAACCTCGGGGTCGATAGGAACGGTTGCGATTATATCAAGACCAAATTCCTTTGCAGTCTTTTCAGTGCTGCCGATGCCGAAAATATGATGTTCCTTTCCGCAGTCGGGACATTTGAAATAACTCATATTTTCAACGATACCAAGAATAGGTATATCCATTTTTTTGGCCATATTTACGGCTTTTGAAACTATCATGGATACAAGATCCTGAGGAGTGGATACGATTATTATTCCGTCAATAGGGATAGACTGAAATACTGTAAGAGGTACATCACCTGTTCCCGGAGGCATATCTATAAACATACAATCTATATCTTCCCATATTACATCTGTCCAGAATTGTTTTACTGCTCCGCAAATAAGTCCGCTTCTCCATATAAGGGGCGTTTTTTCGTCGTCGATTATAAGATTTACGGACATAACGTCTATTCCGTTTGAGGTTTTGCACGGGTAAAGACCTGCACTTGTGCCGTAAGCCTGCTCTTTCAGACCGAACATTTTAGGTATTGAAGGTCCTGTGATATCGGCATCGAGGATAGCTGTTTTAAGTCCCGCTCTTTGAAGCTGAGAGGCGAGTGTTCCCGTTACTAAGGATTTACCTACGCCGCCCTTTCCGCTGACTACACCTATTACTTTCTTTATACTGCTCATTGGGTTCGGTTCGACAAGAAAACTCTGTTTATCCTTTCTGTCGGAGCAGCTTTCCGAACAACTTCCGCAATTTCCACTGCATGATGACATAATAATAAACCTCTTTTCGTATTTTTATAGTAAATAAATTTTTTAGTATATATTATACATTATAACTTGATGCAGGTAAAAAGTCAAAAGAATTATGAATATAATTAAAGTGTTGAGCATAGATTTGAATATACGAAAGGGGAAATGAAATATGAAAATAAAAGAAATACTTATGAACTATTTCGGAAAACGACTCAGAGATGTATTTGAGAGAATAAACGAAGATATATTTGAAGATACGAACGAAATAAGACTGAGAAGAGGAAGAACGGTCATATTCAGAGGAAAGTACGGGGAAATGTGCTTTGATGAGAAAGGAAAGAGGACAAGCTGTGATGATGCGATAAGAATTACGGGAGAAGATATAAAGCAAATGATAGAACTGATGAGCGATTACTCTCCGTATATTTTCAAGGAAGAGATTAAAAACGGATTTTTTACGCTTAAAGGCGGATTCAGAGTTGGTGTTGCGGGAAGAGTAGTATACGAAAACGGAAATATTGCAGCTATAAAATATATATCGGGACTTAATATAAGGATAGCAAGAGAAGTGAAAGGCTGCTGTGAAAAAATATATGAAAAAATAAAAGGGGAAAATATCCTTATAATCTCTCCGCCTAACTGTGGAAAAACTACTTTGCTCAGAGATATTATAAGAAAGATGAGCAGTTCGGGGATAAATGTCGGAGTAGTTGACGAAAGAGGCGAAATAGCGGGAAGTTATATGGGAGATGAGCAAAATGATCTCGGCGAGAGAACAGATGTACTTGACAGATGTCCGAAAGTTATGGGAATGAGAATGCTTTTGAGAAGCATGGCACCTGATTATATTGCGGTAGACGAGATAGGAGGAGCAGAGGATATATCGTCGATAGAGGAGATCGTGAATTGCGGTGTCGGGATGATATGCAGCATACACGCAGCAGATATTAATGAGCTTACTGGAAAAAGAAATATAAGGAGAATGATAGAGGATAAGATATTCGGAAGATATATCGTATTGAGCGCAAGAGGGGGAAAAGGTACGATAGAGGGGATATACGATGAAAAATTAAAGGAAGTGAGAATATGAAAGCAATAGGTGCTGTTATTATAATTACTGTGTGCTGTTTGTATGGGATATATAAGTCTTATGGGACAAGCTACAGAAAGAACGATCTGAAAGAACTTAAAACTGCACTTATGATATTGAGAGCGGAAACGGAATATATGAACAGTTCCATATATGAGTCTTGTCTGGCTGCGTGCGGGAGAGTAAAAAGACCTGTCAGTGATATTCTGAGAATATTTGCACAAAGAATAGGAGAAAAAAGAGGGGAAGAACCCGAAAGGATATGGAATGAAGTTATTGAGGAAAAAATGGAAGATACATATTTTGCAGGAGAAGATATAAGTGCTTTGAAATCAATGGGGAAAATATTTGGATACAGCGATGACAGTATTCAGAAGAAGAACATTGATATGATGATAGAATATATAAATGAAAAGTGTATGCAGATAGAGAGCGAAAGCGAAAAGAACAAAAGAATGTACAGAAGTATCGGCATATTGTCGGGAATGATGATAGTACTGGTACTTCTGTAGGAAGGAGATAAGAAAATGGATATAACGATAGTATTCAGAATAGCTGCGGTGGGAATATTGGTAGCGGTATTGAATCAAGTGCTTATAAGGGCGGGAAGGGAAGAACAGGCGATGATGACGACTCTTGCGGGACTTGTTGTTGTTTTGTTCTGGATAATACAATATATAAGCGAATTATTTGATACTGTTCAGACATTATTCAAATTGTGAGGGATATGTATGGATATTATGCAGATAGGGATAATCGGGATAACGGCAGCGGTACTTGCATTGTCGGTAAAAAATCAGCTTCCGCAGTTTGCACTGATGATAAGCATAATAGGCGGTATTCTGATATTCATGATGATAATGCCGAAAATATCTGCTGCTATGCAGATATTTTATGATATAGGAGATAAGACGGGAATAGGGGATATACAGATAGGTATTATACTGAAGATCATAGGGATCGCCTATATTGCGGAATTTGCATCGCAGATATGTATAGACTCGGGAGAGAGTGCAGTCGCATCTAAAGTAGAGCTTGGCGGAAAGGTAATGATACTTATAACTTCAATGCCCGTTATAATGGCTATGGTAGATCTGGTCGAAAAGCTTCTGCCTTAAGATCACTTTGCAAATGATGAAAGAGAGGTATGAATATGAGAAAGATAATGATAACAGTCATTTTTACGATCATGTTTTTTTCGGCGGCGGATGTATATGCAGATGAGATAGATGAGCAGATGAAAATATATGATTTTTCAGATGTGAGCAAAATACTTAGAGATACGGAGGATGAATATGATATTAAATTCGAGGATATTGTGATAAAAGGTGCAAAAGGGGAAATCGAATTTGACTATAAGAAAATTGGTCGGTACATAGTGAAAAAATTATTCGGGGAAATATACAGTTACGGGAAGATAATGAGAAATATTATCATAATATGCATACTGTCGGTATTACTTAAAAATATGACGGGAAATTTTTGCACAAAGGAAGTGAGCGAAACTGCCTTTTACAGCTGTTACATGGTGATGACGGGACTGCTTCTTTCGTCATTTTCGGCGGGGCTTGATATATTCAAGGACTGTATCGCTGTTATATGCGAGCTTACGGAGGCGGCTGTTCCGCTTATTACAGGTGTAATGATGACATCGGGTGTAACGGGTGCGGGAGTATTCAGTCCGCTTCTTCTCGGTGTCGTTTCGGTGCTGACTTATGTCGTAAAGGGGATATTTATTCCGCTTATTACGCTTGCGGCTGTGATAACGGTAATAAATAATATATCACAAAGGGATATACTTACAAAGCTTTCGGAGGGGATAAAGAGTTTTGTGAGTACAGGCATAAGATGGAGTGCGGTCATATTTATGGGATTTACCGTAATACAGAGAATAGGAAGTACAGGGATAAATTCGGCGGTGAATAAAAGCGCAAAGGCTGTTGTTAATATGGTGCCGATGGTAGGAGATGTACTTAGCGGTGCGGTGGAGAGTGTTATATACTGGGCGGAAAGTATAAAAAGCGGATTATGCGTGGCGATAGTGATCGCATTAAGTGCTATATGCCTGATACCTGTAATAAAAATAACGGCACTTATCATTATATACAAAGTAACGGCAATAATAATACAACCGATATGCGACAAGAGGATAACTAACTGTATAGACAGTATGGGAGATCATACAAGTGTAATATTATCGGCTATGACGACTGTGCTTGTAATGTTTATATTTTCGATAATGACGATAATGAGTATATCGGTAATATGAGGTGAAGTTATATGATAGAGATGATATGCGAATACGGAAGAAATGCTGCTTTATTTATGATATTTATTTTTTTGTGCGAGATGATAATGCCCAAAAACAAATACAGGGAAATTATAAGGCTCGTATGTGCGGTGTTTCTTACGATGATTATATTGAAACCGCTTACACAGACAGATATGGGGCAGATGATAAAAGAGATCGATATAAGGACGATAAATGCGGAATATAATCATTATACCGATAAACAAAAAGAATTGACAGAAAAAAAATTCAGTAATGACATTAAGAATGAAATGAAAAAGATTATCGGGAAAGAGATAAGGTATGTAAAAACGGAGTTTAATGATGATATGAGCGGGATAAGAAAAATTGATATTGAGATAGAAAATGACGGCACGATAACGGAAGAGGAAGAAAAAAATATAAAAAATAAGATATATGACTTCTATAGATCGGATAATGTGAATATACATATATACTGACAGAAAACAAAGGATAAGGAGGATATATATGGATACATTAAGAAAAATATTCAAGGAAAAGAAGCTTGCACCGAGTCTTGCAGCGGCGGCTATGATCGGGATAATGCTTATGATAATGGGCGGTGATATTTTTGGAAGCAAAGAGGACAAGACGGAAGAAAAACAGGCAGAGAGCATAAACGATAACAGGAACAATGAATATGAAGATATGCTGGAAAGACGGCTTGAGAACATATTCGGCGAGATAGAGGGGGTCGGAAGAATAAAGGTGATGGTCACTGTGGAAAACAGAGGGGAGATAGTAGTAGACAAAGAAAAAAACAGCGAAGAGGAAAATGAATCGGGTGAAAGGGGAAAAACAAGCCAAAAACGAGAGGAAAAAACGGTCGTACTTAATAACAGTGAGCCGCTGGTACTTAAAGAAAACGAACCGAGAGTTAGCGGTATACTTATAATATGCGAGGGAGGGGATAATGTCGAAATAAAAAAATCATTGATGTCTGCCGCTGAGGCATTATTGAATATTGAGGTACATAAAATAGAAGTGTTAAAAATGAAATAGGAGGAAACAAAAATGTTTATAATTAAAAGAAATCAGGTAATAATTACGGCTCTTGTAGTCATGATAGCGGCTGCGGGATATCTCAATTACATAGATACACAGCCTACTGAGAATGATACGCTGATGAATGATGAGGGGGATCTTACGGGTGTGCTTGCAGAAAATGGGGAGATACCCGTATTTGATGAAAACAGCGAAATAGCTGTAAATGAAGAGAATATTGCACAGGAGGCAAATGCAGAGGGCGGAGAGGAACAGGTGGCAGATGCACAGGAGGAAACACCTGCCGGAGAAGCGGTGTTTGTAAATTCGTCAAATGATTCGTCTTATTTTATACAGGCAAAGCTTGACAGAGAACAGGCAAGGGCAAAAGAGAAAGATATTCTTACGGAAATGATAAACAATGCAAATATCGATGCGGAAAAAAAAGCGGAATGTGCCGATTCTATGCTTAAAATACAGCAGAGGATAGAAAAAGAAACGGCTGCTGAAGCTATGATAGAATCAAAGGGATTTCAGGAAGTTTATGTCAGGATAGATGATGAAACGGTAGATGTGGTGGTAAACAAAGAAAAATTATCGGAAGCCGAAATTGCTCAGATAGAAGATATCGTAAAGAGAAAAACAGGCTACAGCACTGATAAGATAAGAATAAGTCCGATGAAAAAGCAGTAAATAAAATAAATGGTGTGAAAAAATTCACACCATTTATTTTATTTAAGATATAATTTTCTGAGGTCGGATATATCGGAATCGGAAAGTTTAAGTTCTGACTTTATGTAGCTGATTGCTCCGCCGTATTCTTTATCCATTTTCTCAAGTGCCGGTTTTATAAAATCTATATTTACACTTTCTAAAAATAGTGCAAAATCAAGGACTTTCTTGTCATAAGAGAGTTCGGCTTTTATTTTATCAAGCAGATTGGCACAGGCGATATTTGTCAAGAGATAATCATCAATGATAGTTTCACGATCGACTCCAAGTGCGGACAATATGAGTACGGCAACTACACCCGTTCTGTCCTTTCCCTGCGTGCAGTGGAAAAGAACAGCATTATCCTCATTTTTTGAAAGAAATATTTCAAATATCTTTTTGTAGCCGTTTACACCATCATTTCCGAATACGATGCTGTCATATATCCGGTTTTGGTCAAATTCAAAATCGACTTCGTATAAATAAGAATATCTCTTTTTTATATCGGGCATCTTCATAGCTTCTTTATATATCTCAAATTCTCTTTCGGTAATAGGCAGATCGTTAAGGGTGGAAATATGATGATACCTGCTGTTTTCTATTTTTTTATCGGGCATAGTGGCAACTTCGGGAGCCATTCGCAGGTCGATCACATCACTTACTTTGTATTTTTTGCTTAATGCTTCCATTGCTTCGTCGGAAGCTGAATAAAGTGTTCCCGTTCTTAAAAGGACATTGTTTCTGACAGATTTTCCGTCATTACCTATGTATCCGCCAAGCTGTCTTGCATTGCTTACTCCTTTAAGGTTTATGGACTGTTTTTCGTATGATAGCATATTATTCCTCATTTCCAAATATAGTTTTGATATTTTCAAGTGTGAATGATATATCATAATCATCTGCAAGTATGCCTGTTTTTCTTATTCGTCCCAAAAGGTTCATTGCCATTTCATCGGTCGCTTTTGTGTAGAATGCAGGCGTTAAGGCATATTTTGCTTCTCCGAATGTACGAATGACTTTCTTGCAGATCTCGATATCGACTGTACCGAAATATTCTTTAAGCATGGCATCCCATAAACGGAGGCAGAGATCGTAATTCATGCCTGTGTAATGCTCAACAATATCGGGATTAAGTTTTCCGATATTTACAAGGGCAAGATATGAACCGCCCAAATCAAGGAGAGGATGACCGTAACCGACATCGCCCATATCAATGAACATGAGTTCTTCATCTACGAGCATGATATTTTTTGCATGAAAATCACCATGGAGAATGGTTTCTCGCTTAGGGAGAGCATTATATACTTTCATAAGCTTTTCATATTCGTCATTGGTTATGTATTTTTTCATTTTTTCTGTACG
>JAFUUG010000062.1 GCA_017483905.1 Bacillota bacterium | reverse complement strand
TCTCGAAGGGATATTCGGATTTAAGGCCATAAACGGGAAGTGCAGAAATATCACAAAAGGATATATAAAGGTCATTTCCTGTGCGGATGGGGCGAAGTACAGAATAAGCTACGATGAAAATAAGAATAAAGTAACTATTCTGCCGCAGCTCCCGCCAAGATATTTGCTTGACAGATACTTTGAGAGTATCGGTCAGATAAGAAGCATCATAAGACCTAAAGGTGTAACTGTAGAAGTTCCGTTTTCGGCTACAGTACGAAAGGAGATATGAGAATGCTTGTTATCAGGAATGACGGACTTGGAGAATTATATCCCCACGATACAGATGCGGAGCAGTTCTTGAAAGAACATAAAGCAACACACTTTGCTGTTAAGACAAGTAAAGGCTTTAAGAAGACAAAGGAGCTTTTTATCTCAAAAGTAAAGGGATGCAGCGTAGTAGCGGAAATGGATCCCGAAGCACTTCTTTTTACCGAAGAGGAAAATATGGATAAGTATCCATTTTATCTTACGGGCTTTTACGGTGAAACGAAAAGCGGAAAACCTATTACAAAGATAGTCACACAAAGCGTTTTGACACAGACGGGAAACAGATTTAAAATATACAGAACGCCCGAAATGGTGAAAATGCTTTTGGTGGAAAGCAAAGATAACATAGGGATCGACGACATAAAGCACGAGGCTAAGGTCATCGGAAATATGTTAAGGGGAATAGGTCTTACCGCAGGACTTGCCATTACGCCCAAAAGTGTCGGTATTCTTATATAGGAGGTTGCTATGCTTAGTGAAATAGAATTACTGTACTATTGGGATTCTGTAATGCTGATATTGGAATCACTGAATTACGGCAGTAAAATGCAGGTCACAAAAGAATCGGTAGAAGAAGCTCTTTCCTGTGCAGATATACTCCTTGAGGATCTTCCGAAAGATGAGTATGAGATAAAGACGGGTTTTTCCTGTGCTATGCTTGCAGGTGAAGCGATATCTGAACTTCCGGGCGGCATAATAAACAGAGAGATCCAAGAAAAGATCCACGAGTGTTTGAGAAATATACAAAAGTCGCTTGCATCGGCATTTTATAATCGTTATGCGGATAAAGACATTGATGTGATATTGAAAAACAAAAAGCATACACAGGTTATGGAATACATGATAAAGGATCATATACTTGGCGGCTTTGAGAAGGGAGAGTAAATGATACGGGAGAAAATAAACATTGAATATACATTAAGACAGTTTGAATCGATACTCAGGATAAACACAAGTGTTGCCGATCTGCGTGAACAGGTAAAGCTTTCAAGAAAGCTCATTGAAGAAAGTATCTATGAGGTCATCCCAGAGGGAAAAACAATATATGACTTAGAGGGGCACGATAAAACAGATGCTTTTCTCGGTTCACTTACGGACTGTATAAAGAACTTTTCTCTTATAGTGTGTATCGAAGCTTACGATCTAAATTTTTCGCAGACTTTAAAATCCGTAAACTATTTGGGCGGAAGCGAATTACAGCTTACAAACAGCTTCAAGGTCTTATCGAAAAAGGACTTGCAGCCGAGAAGGGCATCCTTTTTTGAAGATATTCTGAAAGCATTTTCACTTATCAAAACTTGCGAACTCAGGCGAATAGTATGTATTATGGCGGTGCTTGAAAATATCGGAATGCTTGATGCTGTAGCTGTTATGGCTCATCACATTGTTTTGGGCAGTCATACATAGGGGGAATTTTGTGAATATAATAAGTGAAAATGCTTATGAGATGGCTGTAATATCGGCTATAAAGCCGAAGATAAAAAAGCCTTCGGCAAAGATAATGAAAAGCGATTACAAAATTCTTTCGTTAAATGAGCTTATTGCGAAAAATTTCAACAAAAACAAAACGACCGATCCGACAGGAATTTTTATGCTTTGTGTAAACGGGAAAGAACATAAAATGACGGTAGATGCAGTTGTTATAAGGACACTTGAAGCTGTATTTCGCACTATGGGAAGATTACACGAAGAGATGCGTGCGGTATGCTTTTATCAGGTCGAGCTTATAAACAACATTGCAAGTATCCGTACAAGAGAAGAACTTACAGACTTTCTTGAAAACATTAAAAGCAAAGAAAAGACTGTTATCGGCATAAAAGACACTCTTCTGCGATTATGCGGCGGAGTCAGATAGACTTATTATGTCGGAGGTGACAAGTGGATATACTTTATAAAATATTTGGCATAGTGCATGATGCGAGTATAACTCTTGTTATCCTTGCGGTCATAATAAAAGCCGGACAGAATCCGAAGTATATACTTGCGTATATGCTGTTTATCGGTATCTTATTACTCTTATGTAAAGCTACATCTTTTTATTAAGGGGAAGAGATGAAGAAAAGGATAATTATTATCGGAGTTTCGGCTGTAGTTCTGATCGTTTCGGGTATTCTTATCAAGACTAACTTTGATAAGAACAAGAAGACGATAGAAACACTTAGCAACAAAAATCAAGAGCTTGAAGCAAAGATAAAAAGCTATGGCAGTCCTGTATCTGTGTATACCGTAAGCGAGGATATTTTGTCGGGAAATGTATTCGATAAGACAAAAATAACGGAGATGCCAACGGTAGATACACTTATAACGGACAGATATGTTGTAAATATCGACGATATAGAAAACTACATCTATAAGATCGATGTTACGGCAGGCACACCGCTTACTTACGATCTTTTTACGCAGGAGATAATCGAGAATACGGACAGATATTACGATATCGTAGCCGATATTTTTCCCGTTGAACCGAGAGTAGGTCAGTATTACGATCTCAGAATGGTTACTCCAAGGGGAATAGATTATATTGTATTGTCCAAAAAGAGAGTTCATAGTTTTTACGGTGAGGCGGCGAAAGTTGTTCTAAACGAGGAAGAAATACACCAATATCAGTCTGCTTTGGTCGATTGCTTCTTAAATCCGGGAACATATCTTTATGTAGATGTTTATGTAGAACCGGGTATGCAGAAAAAAGCGACTATTTATTATCCGCCGTCGGAAGAAGTGCTTGCTGCGATGGAGCTTGATCCTAATATTGCGGCTGTTGCGGAAGATGCTCTTATGCTCTCGAACAGAAAAATATATGAACAGGGTCTTGCTATGAAAGAAGAGGATTCTTCTGCTGTTACTTCCGGCAGAAGCAACATTGTGAACAAGATTGCTCAGGCAAAAGCAAATTATGAATCTGCAAAAGCCGAAGAGACAAAAAAAGCGTCATCGCCTTCGGGAACGACTACGATATCATCGGAAACAAAGTCAACAAAGAACAATAATTCCGATACAGGAAATGGTGCCACCAATTTAGTCGGTTCAAATAACGCTGTGGAGGAAACCTCCGATGACAAAAAGCAGATATATGAGGATGCTGCAAACTTCCTGAATGACGGAGGTGAGTAAGATGAATATTGCGGTAATGGGGTTTAAGGATAAAAGACACATTATGTATTCACTTTTAAAAATACTCTCTCCGGCTGGAAGAACGGCATTTATAACAACAAATCCATGCTATAGGCAGCTTTCGGAAGATTTTTCAAGTGAGTTTGAAATAGAAGATACCGATTTTCTCGTACTTTCCGACAGTTTGTACAGTGCAGAGGAGTATCTTGATATCGGAAGTTATGATTTTGTTATCTATGATGCTATTGTAGAAGTGCCTGAAAGGATCGAGGTCTCGGTAATAACAGATCACGAAGAATTATACAGGCAAGCCATTGACGAGATGGATAAAAAGCCTACCTTTAAGTTTATTGAAAGCAAAAATGCCAAAAAAGACGAGAAAAGCATATCTTTTATAAAGGCATCGGCTGTTGAGGATATACTCGAAAAAATAGAGAATGACAGAGAGTTTTATCCGATAACATCTTACTTTCACAATAAAGCTATGGCTGAACTCTTATCGAGGGCAACAGGTATGGATAAAGGAAAAATAATTGCGTACTTAAAGAAAGGAAGTAAAAAATGAAAATATGTATTGTATCACCGCTTCACGGACAAGCAGGGTGCAGTACGGCTTCTATTTTCATAAGTGCTGCACTTTCCTTGGCTCTTGATAAGCGGACTTGCTTAACACATACCGATTTTTCGAGTGCATATATAAAAAATTGCTTTGCGGTTCCCGTAGTGCGTGATGTTACGACATCGCTCACACAGGTGACGAAGCTTATAAAAACAGGCAGTATAAAGGCAGATGATATGCTCAGTTATACCGTTAATATAATGCCTGAATTATATTTGTACTCATCATTTCACCCCAATACGGAAAATAAGCTTTTTATGGCTGATTACGAATTCCTGATAGATCATATGACGGCTTTTGAACATATAGTCATTGATTATGATTCGAGTCTGACATCGGAAATGCTTGAAAAATGCCTTAATCTGTGCGATCTGATAATCGTAGTCGTAAACCAGAGCAATTATCACATTGAAAAAGGCTTGGAGCTTACCGAAAGAATAAAGGATATTCTTGACGGTACGGAAGGCAAGCGGATATTATACCTTGTAAATGAATATTCATCTGTAATATCCACATACAAGGCTGCGGCAGCGAGATTAAAGGTGAAGCCGAGAGAGCTTATCACTCTTTCTTATTCTCCGTATATAATCAAGTGTTCAAACAGCAATTCTATTGAAGATTGCTTTGTTTCGGCATTTGATAATGATATAAGAGTCGCCTCCATAAAACAGGATATGGTGAGAGCGGCAAGGATCATATCGGAGATCGGAAAGGGGTGAAGTGGATTTGTTTAATTTTATGATGCTGTTTATTTTAACGGCAATTATCATTGCTGTGGTGATCCTGTTTATAAGGCGGGCAAATAAATCCGATGAATTTTATCATAAAAGCGTTGATATGACATTTGAGAGATTACAGCTTATTGTCAGGGACGAGCTTTCGGAGATGGTAAAAGAGGATACTTTTGCAGGGCTTGACGATGCCGCACTTAATTCGGCACTTAAAATAAAAGGGAATATCATAAAAGCTTTGAAAAATTGCGTTTACGGAATAGACAGCGATAAAGAGATCGTAATAAATCTTATCGTTCAGATAATTGCAAATCATTGTCCGACCGATGACGATTTACAGAAGATAATAAAATTCGGTACAGATAAGATAGATGTGCAGGTAATGTTTGAGATCCTTATGTACGAATACGGGAAATCCGAAGGGCGAGATGCGCTTAATGTATTTATAGAGAAATACAAGCTGGCTGAACCGAAATATGTAATAGAGGATAAAACAAAGCCTTCATACCGTATTGATGCCGATGAGATACGGCAGATATATAATTCCGAAAATATCGAACTTACTTACAATGATAAGTGTAATGTGCTTGCGATACTTATTTTTCAGAAGTATAAGGGATTTGGCTGTATCGACACCATAAGGGCATCAAGTGTAAACGGTGTAAATATTGGTACATCGGGAAGTATCATTCAGTTTTTCGGAAATCGCACTCATGTTGCGGAAAATTCTATATGGATAAATTACAAGGGTAAACAGATCCACATGGCTTTTCTTGATATGGGTACGGAAGAAGAGACAAGACGAATAGTACAGGCGATAAGCCGATGGAACAGCCCCGGACCGTTGACTGAAAAAAGAGGATACCTCGTAAATACAATGTATGATAAAAGCCGTGTGCTTGCTGTCAGACCGCCTATGAGTGAATATTGGGCTGTGTTTATAAGAAAATTTGAGCTTTGCCCTCTGACACTTCATCAGCTTATATACAAGGATTATATAACAAATTGGGAATTAGCCGAATAT
>JAFUUG010000680.1 GCA_017483905.1 Bacillota bacterium | reverse complement strand
TAGATCCATAAGGGAGATGCATTCGTAAACAAGTATGATATTTCTTTGACAGAAGGAGTGAACATATTATGCAGGGATTTGCAGATATACTGAAAAAACTCAGAAAAAACAATAATATGACGCAGGATATACTTGCTGAAAAACTTGGGATAAAAAGAAGTACTGTCGGTATGTATGAAACGGGTAAGAGAAGACCCGATATCGATATGATAGGAAAGACAGCAAAGGTATTTGATGTGGATATTGATTCTCTGCTGGGGGAAAAGGCGGAAAGGGATAATGAAAAAAAACTTAACAGGAGAGATGAACTCGATATAGCAAAAAAACTTAAAGATACATTTGAACTTCTGGAAAATGCAAATGACGGTCTTATGTTTGATGGAGAGCCTCTTGATGAAAGGGAAAGAGAATTGCTGAAAATAAGCCTTGAAAATTCGCTGCGTATCGGAAAAAAGATAGCAAAGGAAAAATATACGCCTAAAAAGTACAGATAAACTGTATAGGAGGCTGCCTATGGAAATAAATAAAATAGTTGAAAAAATAGTGAAAAAATGCGATACGAGAGACCCTTTCAAAATTGCCGAGAAAATGAATATCATTATCTTATATGAAGAATTTGAGAATATAAGAGGATTTTACAATAAATGCTACAGGCAGAAATTTATTCATTTAAACAACGGATTGAATGAGAAACAACGGTTATTTACACTTTCGCATGAAATAGGTCATGCGGTACTGCACCCGAATGCAAACACTCCTTTTCTGAGAGATAATACGTTCTTTTCAATAAATAAACTTGAAAGAGAGGCTAATATTTTTGCCTGTGAACTGCTTTATCCCGATAGCGTGTTTGAAGAATACAAGGAAATCTCCATATATGATATATCGGTGATATTGGAACTTGATATAAATTTAGTGAAATACAGAATGGACAGGATCGGTGAGCAGGATAACAGATGACGGGATTCATGAGGCTGACGGATTTCAGAATATGAGTATAAAATAATTTCAGACAAATTTTTTTTAAAGTCGTATATATTGACATAGAAGATAAAAATATAAAAGATAAATAAGGGGTCGATATATATGAACAAACGATTAAAACTTTCAAAAAACAGAATGATCGGTGGAGTATGCGGAGGGATCGCAGAGTATTTTAACCTCGATCCTACGATAATAAGGATAATATGGGCATTATTTACGCTTGTATTCCACATGACACCGATAGTAATATATATTATATGCTGGGCTATAATACCTGGCAGCGATGGAGATGAGGAGGAAAGACTGCAATAAAAATCGGCTGTGGGTAAGGCTGATGTCTGATTTTTCGATATGTCCGAGGCAGAAATATTACGATTATTTTTCTTCCGTGTAATATAAATTTAATATAAAAAAACGATAAAATTTGACGCTTTGAGTTGAAAATAATAAAATAGTCTGCTATACTTAGTTATGGAAATGCAAGCTGCCGATATGTATTTCCATAACTTTTTTATTATGGCAAAGAATATGTCTGAAAACGGCTATAAGATAAAATGGAGTGGGGAGAAAGATGAGTTCGGAAAAAGGGAACTTTTCGTATAATATAACAGTTTTTTTGATGGTGTTTTTTTGTATAGTATCGACTTTCTTTGTGGTAGCTGCGGTAGTTGCTATGGATTATATGGAAAAAAATCCAATCTCAAACTATGATCCGATGTTGCAGAGAGATTCAAGCGTCATAAATAAAAGTGAGATAGTCGAGGTAAAAACGCTTGAGGAAGATACATTTTTAAACAATGCTATGACTACACCCGTCAGAACGAATTTCCTTATGATAGGTATAGACAAGAGGGCAAATCTGACGGATACGATAATGGTCGGAAGCTATATAAGCACGAGAGATCAGATAAATCTTATATCCATACCGAGAGATACTTATGTCAGTCTTGATGCGGAGCAGATGAGCGTGATAGAGGCTAACGGAATATATGCACCGTCTTATATGAAGATAAATTCACTCCATGCCTACGGCGGAGACAAGGGAGTTGAACTTATCAAGCAGGAAGTGGAAGAGATACTCGGAATAAAGATAGATTATTGTGTCAAGATAGATCTCAATGCTTTCAAACAGCTCGTGGATGCGGTCGGCGGTGTTGATTTTGAGGTGCCGGAAGGTGGATTGCACTACAGCGACCCTATGCAGGATCTTTACATAGATTTGCAGGGAGGAATGCAGCATCTTGACGGTGAACACGCCGAACAGCTCGTCAGATTCAGAAGCGGATATGCAAGAGCAGATTTGCAGAGAGTGGAAGTACAGCAGGCTTTCGTAAGGGAATTTATAAAGCAGAGTCTTAATAAGGAGACCGTTATGGAAAATCTCGGCTCTATAATAAGTACACTTGTAAGCAATGTGGAAACGGATTTCGGAATTGAAGATATACCTAAATATCTGAAATGTATAAGAAGGATCAACTGCGATAATATGAATACGACTACACTGCCGGGATATCCTCAAATGATAAGCGGAGGTTCATATTACATACATGATGCAGTGGAAACGGGGACACTTGTAGATGATTTTTTCTATGGCGATACGGCTGCGGTAGAAGAAACAACAGAAATAACAAGCGAAAATGATGTAGAAGAAACTACTGTACAATGAGATATATTATGATATAATAAAGGGCATTTTGAAAAGGGGTGTGAAAAATATAGTCTTCGCACCCCTTTGTTATACTGGTGAGCAAAATAAATTTGCTCACTCAGTATAACTTTATGTACACGGCTGCGATAAAGTAAATAGCCGCTTTGCGGCACGCAGCCGGCACACTCGAAATCGGAAATATTTTCCGATTTCGAGTATAATATGGAAGCTGTGCTTCCTGTCAATTTTTGAAGTTTTGAAAAGAAGAATAAAGGAACTGTTTTTGTGTGTTTTCGATAATTTCATTTGAAAAAGATTTACGATTTGTTATAGTGCATATAAAATTCGTAAAAATCGTAAAAAATTTACTTGATTATTTTAATTGTATAATATATAATGATAATTATTTATTACTATGTTTTAAGAAGGAGTGATTGCAATGAGTTTTAAGGGAAAAAAATCAATGGGAACGAGAAAAATATGTCAGATGGCTTTACTTGCGGCACTCACCTGTATCGCAACGATGTCTGTGAGGATACCCGTAGCGGCAACTGACGGTTATATACATCTGGGCGACAGCGTGATACTTATAGTAGGTGTTTTATTCGGCTGGGAATATGGTCTTGCGGCAGGAGGCATAGGCTCTGCAATGGCGGATCTTCTCTCGGGATATCCTCACTGGGTGATACCTACGCTTATTATAAAGGCTGTTATGGGATTTGTGGTTGGAAAAATATCAAATCCGAATAAATCGGACAATTTCTTTTCGGCAAGAAATCTGATCGCTTCATTTGCGGGTATTGCGGTAATGGTTATCGGATATTTTATAGGAGGAGCTGTACTTAAAGGAAGTTTTTCTGTGTCGCTTGTGTCTGTACCTGAAAATATGATACAGGGCGGAGCGGGACTTATAATACATTATGTGATGGGGTATGCACTGTACAAGGCTAAGGCTTACAGACTTGCCGATAAAAATTGTTGAATAGCGTTTGATGTGGGTAGGTAATATGAAAAAGCTTATTATTGCGGAAAAGCCTTCCGTTGCACGGGATATAGCAAGGGTGCTGAAATGCTCGTCAAAGGGGAAAGGTTATTTATACAATGATACTTATATTATTTCGTGGGCGGTTGGTCATCTCGTGACGCTTTGTGATGCAGAGGATTACGACCCGAAATATAAAAGATGGAAAAATGAGGATCTGCCGATAATCCCCGATAAACTGAAAATAAAGGCTATCGAGCAGACGAGAGATCAGCTCGTTGTTCTTCATTCACTTATAAAAAGCGATGATGTGGATTCGCTTATATGTGCAACGGACAGCGGAAGAGAGGGAGAACTGATATTTCGGTATATATACGAGATAACAAATTGCGATAAGCCGTTTAAAAGGCTTTGGATATCAAGTATGACGGATGCGGCTATAAAAGACGGATTTGCAAAACTGAAAGACGGCAGCGAATACGACTTGCTTTATAAGAGCGCAAGATGCAGAAGTGAGGCGGATTGGCTCGTGGGAATAAATGCATCGAGAGCATTTACCATAAAATACAATACGCTTCTGAGCATTGGGCGAGTGCAGACACCGACACTTGCCATGATAGTGCAAAGACAGAAAGAGATAGATGAATTTGAGGTAAAGCCTTACTGGGAGATAGAGGCTGACTTCGGTTCGTACAAAGGTACATGGTTCAATAAGACCGATAATGAAACGAAATTCTTTGAAAAAGAAAAGGCACAGGAAATTGCCGACAAGGTAAAGAAAAAGAAAGGTATCGTTTCTTCTATAGACAAGGAAGAGAAAAAACAGCCTGCACCGCTTTTATACGATCTTACGGAACTTCAGAGAGAGTGCAATAAAAAATACGGATTTTCGGCACAAAAGACACTTTCTATTGCACAGGATCTGTATGAAAAGCGTAAAATGATAACATATCCGAGAACGGACAGCAGGTATTTATCGGATGATATGATACCTAAGATGAAGATAGTTCTCGGAAAACTTAAAGAGGTAAATGAGTATTCGGGACACTGCGAATATGTGCTTGGACTTGAAAAACTGCCGATAACAAAGAGGATAGTCGATAATTCAAAGATATCGGATCATCATGCGATAATACCGACTGAATCAAGGGCTAATGTAAATGCGCTTTCAGCCGATGAAATGAAAGTATATGACCTTATCGCAAGGAGATTTATTGCGGTATTTTATCCTAATTATATATACAGTACAACTAAAATAACAAGTACGGTCGAAAATGAAAATTTCATGACAAAAGGTACTACTGTGATACAAAAGGGCTGGACAGAAGTAGACAAGCCTGTTGAAAAGGATAAGGAAAAGACGGAGATACTTCCGGATGTGGCGGTAAATGATGAGGTGACAGCCGAAAAGGTATCTGTGGCAAGCAAAAAGACGAAACCTCCTCAGGCATATACCGAGGCGGCACTTCTCTCATCTATGGAAAATGCGGGAAGATTCGTTGAAGATGAGGTACTTAAAGAACAACTGAAAGAATCCGGACTAGGAACACCCGCAACAAGAGCAGCAATAATTGAAAAGCTGCTGAATGTCGGTTATATAACGAGAAAAGGAAAAAAACTTACACCGACGGAAAAGGGAAAAAATCTTATCGCTGTTGTACCGCCCGAATTAAAATCACCTGTAACAACGGGTAAATGGGAAAAGGGTCTTTCTTCTATTTCAAAGGGGAATATGGAGCCTGAGAAATTTATGGGAAGTATAGTCAGATATGTAAATTATATCGTCAGACAGTCGGTATCGACACCGAGGGCTATAGAATTTCCCAAAGAGGAAAGAAAAGGAAGAAAAAGCAGTGTGAAAAAGGAGTCAATGGGAGTTTGTCCGAATTGCAGCGGAGAAATATATGAAAACTCAAAAGGGTATTACTGCTCAAACTGGCAGGACGGATGCAAGTTCACGATATGGAAAAATTCACTCGAAAGTGTGGGAATAAATATCGACAATGAATTTGTGAAAAAGATACTGAAAGACAAAAAATGCGAAAATATAGAGATAACATTGCAGACGGGAGAAAAACAGACTGTATGTGTCGAATTTCTCGATGAAAAAAAAGGAAATGTAAAAATAATAGATCAATAATAAATTATAGGGGGCTGTTATTGAAATGAAAAAGGAATTGCTTGAAAGACTGGAGTCTGATTCAAGACTTACGGCATCTCAGCTTGCCG
>JAFUUG010000679.1 GCA_017483905.1 Bacillota bacterium | reverse complement strand
TAAATCAATCACGCCTCTTTTTCAATTGCACATATCTATCTGTAATACAACTGTAATTTAGCATAAAGTCCTACGAGGCATACACATACCGAATCGCATTTACCTGTAATCTCCACCGCATAAGAAAATAAGCCTCGCTGTCTATCTCAGCAAGACTTATCCGTAAAATACTTTTCTTACATTTCCTAAATATCTTCTCTTTTGAATTTTTCTTTGAATTTATACATTTCCTTATCGGCTCTCTCAAATACGTCCTTGAATATCCGGTCCTTATCTCTTTCAAATACCGCAAGTCCGATCGAGATCGTAACTTTGCCCTTTTTCTTGTTTTCATATATTTCTTCAATGAATTTTTGAATAAGTTCTTCTCTGTTTTCGTAATCACGGTTTGTAAGTATCACAACAAATTCGTCCCCGCCGATACGAAATACGGGACTGTGCTTGAAGATATTGCATACAAGCATACACCCCTCTTTTATATATTCATCTCCTGCCGCATGACCGAGAGTGTCGTTTATCTGTTTCAGTCCGTTGATATCGCATATCGCAACACCGAATTCGACTTGCGTATTTTCATTTATCTGAAATTCAAGCTCCGCAATATCTCTTGTATAGGCATATTTGCTGTTTACCCCTGTAAGCTGATCCTTTATGGCTATACTCATCGCATTTCCGAGAGCCTCTTTCATTTCCAGTTCTCTTTTTTTCGCCGCCGTTATATCGCTCACTGCAATTATAATGTGTTCTTCATTATTTACCGTCTTTACGGCAAACATATTCATATATTGTACTTTGCCCTGTATCACAAGTCTGTATGTAAGAGAAACATTTTCATCTTCTTTTATCATCGTAAGGAATCTTTCTTTTTCAAGATAATTTTTCACCATATCCAGATCTTCGTGATAAACAGTCACTTCGCAGTTTGTCTTTGCATCGGAGAAAAAATCATTTCCGTGTTCTCCCGATCTGAGTTCTTCGTATCTTTCACTTGCGGTGTATGTCGTGTACTCACCTGTTTTTATATTTATATAATATAAAAGCTCGTATCTTGCGGCAAGCGCATTTGCGATGCTCACGAATTTTTTTCTTTCTTCGTCTTGCTTTATCTCGATCCTTTTTTCCTTATCTATATTGGAAACTCCAACGAATACAAGTCCTGCATCTTTGCCGACACCTTTTACCGTCTTTAAATGGCAGTATATCTCCTTTCCGTTTATTATAAGCCTGTAATCGAGATTAAAAGTCTTCCCTCTGCTGATACGCTTCATAAATTGCTCTTTATCGAGAAACTTGTTGAATTTTTCCTGATCTTCGGAATGTACCATTATTTTGCAGTTTTTGACCCCGTCCGCAAAAAAATCTTCTCCCTCGGATCTTCTCTCAAGCTTTTTGCTGTCACTTTCACGGCTGTATTCCACATAGCTGTCATCTTTTGTGTTTATACAGTATATACCTGTATAATCTTTTGCAAGAGCTATCGCCATATCAGTAAATGTAATCTTGTTTTCCATATTATCACATCCCAAAAAACATCTGCCTTGTACGCAGTCGTGTGCATCCATATTTTTTTACAAATACGAATGAATACTTACTGTGATTTTAACATATTTAACGACCTCCGTCAAGGTTTTCGGGATATTATCATAAACTTTTATACTCGTGAACGGAAATATTTTCCGTTCACGAGTGCGCCGACTGCGTGCCACAAAGTGGCTAACTACCTTGTACGCAGTCGTGTGCATAATTTATACCGAGTGTGCAAATGTTTTTGCACGCCGGTATAACAATCGCTGCTTATTTTACCCATTCAAAATTGGTTCTTATTACAGGTATTGCTTTCTTTGCTATTGCAGCGCAGATTATGCTTACAATCACATCTTTCGGTATCGTCGTAAGGAATCCGCTTACGATAACGGCTTTTACTCCCATTTCCGTACCGAGAAAATAATTCATCATAACATACAGATATATCATGCCCAGCGCATAAATCACCGCAAGCCCCGCAAAGCAGGCAATAAGAAGCCTTTTCATACCGGGTTCTTTCTCTTTGTGTGCTATCGTTCCCGTGAGATATGTGCCGAAAAAGAAGCCTGTCAGATAACCGAAAGTCGGCTCCAGCACATAACTTATCCCGCCGCCCTTCGTAAATACAGGTATACCGGCAAGCCCCATAAGTATATATATGAGAACACTTCTTGCGCCCCATTTTCCTCCGAGCAGAAGACCCGCAAGAGTTGTAAAGAACGGCTGGAGCGTCATAGGAACGGCAGGAAATGGAATCTTTATAAATCCACCCACCGCAATAAGCACCGAAAACATTGCCGAAACTATCATCATCCGCAGATCATCTTTATTCATAATATTGTCCTCCCTCAATTGTTAATCAGATTTGTGTCTTTGGTTTACAATTATCTTTTATTTAAAAGGGACATAAAGTCCCTTTTTTATTATTTTCCCATTTTCTTTCTCCATTCGGGTTTATTCACCTGTCTTGCTCTGGCTATGGATAATGCACTTTCCGGAACATCATTTGTTATAGTCGAGCCTGCCGCTATATAGGCATTTTCTTCCACCGTCACCGGAGCAACGAGGTTCGTATTGCAGCCTATAAAAGCATTGTCGCCTATAGTAGTTCTGAATTTGTTCTTTCCGTCATAGTTTACAGTAACCGTACCGCAGCCGAAATTAATATTCTTTCCAACGTCCGAATCACCTATATATGTAAGGTGCGATACCTTTGTACCATCGTCTATATTTGAATTTTTAACTTCAACGAAATCGCCTATCTTAACGTGTTCACCTATCTTTGAATTAGGTCTTAAATAAGCATAAGGACCTACCGTTGTAAAGTTATCGACTTCCGAATTTACGAGAGTCGAATTTTTAATTATCACCGCATCATGTATGACAGAACCCGAGATCATGGTGTTAGGTCCTATTATGCAGTCAGTGCCTATCTTTGTCTTTCCCTCAAGAACACAGCCCGGAAGTATTATCGTATCCGGTGCTATCTCAACGTCCTGACCTATATATGTATTATCGGGATCTTCTATAGTGACACCGCTTATCATAAGATTTTCGTTTATTCTTTTCCTTATCGTCTTTGCGGCCTGCGAAAGCTGCAATTTTGAATTTACTCCTATAAACTCGCTCTCGTCCTCAGCCGTCATAACTCCGACTTTTCCTCCGTCGTTCTTTATTATCTCAAGTGCATCGGTGAGATAATATTCTCCCTGAGAATTGTTGTTTGTAAGTTTTGAGAGTGCATCGGTAAGGGCTGTCGATTTGAATATATACACACCCGTATTATACTCTTTTATTTTAAGTTCCTCACTGTTGCAGTCTTTATGCTCAACTATCTTTATGAATCTTCCGCCGTTATCCTTTACGATCCTTCCGTACCCCGTCGCATCTTCCGCAATAGCAGATATAACGGTCACATCATTGTTTTGCGAGCAATGTATCTCATTTAATTTATTTATCGTTTCCGCCGTTATAAGCGGTGTATCTCCGCATAGTATAACTACATTTCCACCGTCTTTGATAAAATCGCCCGCCTGCATAACAGCATGACCCGTTCCGAGCTGTTCTTTCTGAAGAGCAGTCTTTACTCGTCCCGCAAGAACAGCCTTTACCATAGCACTCTGATGTCCTATGATAGCGCATATATCATCGCAGCCTGCCTTTTCGGCAGCATCTATCACATAATCTATCATCGTCTTGTCGAGAACTTTATGAAGCACTTTAGGTATCTTTGATTTCATTCTTGTTCCCTGTCCTGCGGCAAGAATTATAACTTTCAGCTTTTCCATATATCTTATTACTCCTTAATTATTTTGAACATATACTACTATTTTAAATACTATTTCTCCGAATGTCAAGTAAATTTCTTATTTTATAAAAATTTTGTATAAAAATAAATAAAAACGACCTTCTTTCAATGTCTGCGATATTGAAAAAAGATCGTTTAACTTATTTTACTGACTGTTGCTCCATTTAAGATAAGCCGTTATAAACTTGTCTATCTCACCGTTCATTACGGCATCTATATTTCCCGTTTCCTCATTCGTTCTGTGGTCTTTCACCATATTGTAAGGCTGGAAAACATAAGAGCGTATCTGGCTTCCCCAGCTTATTTCCTTGACCTCTCCTCTTATATCCGAGAGTTTCTCAACGTGTTCCTGCTGTTTCAGTTCAAACAGTTTTGATTTGAGCATCTTCATCGCTGTCGCACGGTTCTGAAACTGTGAACGCTCCGTCTGACATGATACCACGATATTTGTAGGTATATG
>JAFUUG010000061.1 GCA_017483905.1 Bacillota bacterium | reverse complement strand
TATCCGGCGGTGAGCCGTTTTTACAGCCTAAAGCGGCAGAGGAGCTTGCAAAGGGAACAAAACAGCGGGGCATGAATGTGATAATATATACGGGTTTTACCTACGAGGAGCTTATAAAAAATGAAGTGTGCAGTTCTGTGCTGAAATATACAGATATATTAATAGACGGAAAGTTTGAATACGAAAAGAGAAGTCTTGAACTTAAATTCAGAGGGTCAAGCAATCAGAGGGCGATAGATGTAAAGAAAAGCATGGAGGAAAAGGAGATAAGAGAGGTGGAGTTTGATGCCTGAAAGTATACAGGGCGGAATAGATACGCAGATAATAATCGTTTATCTGATAGAGGCGATAGCTATAATATTTGCAACGACGGTGCATGAATTTACAAAGGCACTTGTTTCATACAGACTCGGTGACGAACTGCCGAAAAAAGACGGAAAAATAACGCTTAATCCCATAAAGCACTTTGAACCTGTGGGATTTCTGCTTATGTTGTTTCTGGGTTACGGCTGGGGTGCGCCTGTGAGGACTTCGGCACTGTATTACAAGGACAGAAAAAAAGGTACGATAATTACTTATACTGTACCGATAATCGTAAATTTATTATTTGGTGTAATATTCTTTGCGGCATCAAAGTTCAGAGTTTTTATATCATTGGAAGCTTTTGATCCGTCGGGGTATGTGTGGTTTATACTCTGGCAGTTTTCGGTATTTAATTTAAAACTTGCGGTATTTAATCTGATACCCGTTTATCCTCTTTGCGCAAACAAGATACTCGGTGTTTTGCTGGATTCAAACAAGTCTATAGTATACAGCCAGTATGAAAAGATATTTCAGCTGGTAATGATAATGCTGCTTATTTTCCCGATACTGCGGACTGCACTTGATTATATCGTGACATTTATAATGACGGGACTTGGTATGATATTGCCGGGGGTGTGATAAGTGGCGGAAGAGCTTAATGTAAAAGTAGAGGCTTATGAGGGTCCTATGGAGCTGCTGCTGACGCTGATAGAGAAAAACAAGATAGATATTTACGATATACCTATTGCACAGCTGACAAGCGACTATCTTGCGGAAATAGAAAAAATGGAAAACGACGATATGGAGCAGATGAGCGAATTTATCGTAATGGCGGCGGAACTTATAGATATAAAATCAAAAATGCTGCTGCCGAGGGAGAAAGATGAAAATGACGAGGAGATCGACCCGAGAGAAGAACTTGAAAAGCGGCTGGCAGAATACAGAAAATTCAAGATGATATCGGAAAAACTCTTTGAGATGCAGTCGGAATGCGGTCAGTCCGTATTCAAGGGAGAAGACGGAGAAATAATGAAAGAGGCAAAAAAAGAAGAGCCGACAGAGATAGGAGAGATATTAGAGGGGATAGATATGGACATTCTCTACAGGATATTTGAAGATGTGCTCAAGAGAAAGGAAACGAGAACAGACAAGATAAGAAGCGGCTTCAAATCGGTGACAAAAGCGGTATACAACATAGATGACAGGATAAGTTATCTGAAAGATCTGTTGACATTAAGCGGAAAAATATCATTCAGGGGAATATTCAGAAAGACAAGCACTAAGGCTGAGATAGTGGTAACTTTTCTTGCGATGCTCGAACTGATAAAGGAAAAAGATATAAGAGCGGTACAAAGCGAGAATTTCTCCGATATAACGATATACAGACAGGAGGCGGAAAATGCAGTTATCTAAAGAAGAGGCTGCTGTAGAGGCGATACTTTTTGCCTGCGGTGAGCCTGCGGATATAAAAAGCATTGCGGAGGCGATAGGCGTAGATACGGCAAAATGCAGAGAACTGACTGAGGGATTGAGGAAGAAATATACAGATGAAAAAAGAGGGATAAAGATAATCGAACTTGAAGATTCTTATCAGATGTGTACCAATCCCGAATTTTTTGATGAGATAAAAAATATATGTGCTGTGGAGAGAAAAAAGAAATTATCTCCGACACTTCTTGAAACACTTGCAATAATTGCGTATAAGCAGCCGATAACAAAAGGACAGATAGAGGCGATAAGGGGAGTAAATGCCGACCATGCGGTAAATTCTCTTGTAAAGCTCGGTCTTGTATGTGAAAAGGGCAGGCTCGATGCACCCGGCAGACCGATATTGTTTGCAACGACAGATGAATTTTTGAGATTCTTCGGGATAAGCGGTATAGCGGAGCTTCCGGATATAACGAAAACAGAAGAAGAGGAAACGGACAACATTAAGACGGAATAATAAGAAAGTCAGATGTATAAAATATGCTAAGGCTTATTTGATGTGGTGATATAAAATGATAGCGGCGGCATATTTTATTTTTTTATTGATATTCTGTGTGAATGCTTACGGCGGTGAATTGAAAGAAAGCGATATTTATGCAAAAGGGGCAGTCCTTATCGACAGAAAAACAGGGGTCATACTATGGGGAAAGAACGAGAGAGCTCCTCTTGCGATGGCAAGCACGACAAAGATAATGACGGCGATAGTCGCTAT
>JAFUUG010000678.1 GCA_017483905.1 Bacillota bacterium | reverse complement strand
AGGTTGCTTACAGAGAGACATTCAGAAAGAATGTCGATGTAGACAGCAAGTACGCTAAACAGTCGGGTGGTCGTGGTCAGTACGGACATTGTAAAGTCAGATTTGAGATCATCGATCCAAGCGAAGAAAAGACTTACGAATTTGTCAACGAAGTTGTCGGCGGTGCTATTCCTAAGGAATATATCCCTGCTGTTGACAAGGGTATACAGGAAGCTATGAAATCGGGTGTTATCGGTGGATATCCTGTTGTTGGTATCAGAGCTGTATGTTATGACGGTTCTTACCATGAAGTCGATTCATCTGAAATGGCATTCCAGGTTGCAGGTTCTATGGCATTCAAAGATGCTATGAGAAAGTCAGATCCTGCACTTCTCGAACCTATAATGAAAGTTGATGTAACAGTTCCTGAGGACTACATGGGCGATGTTATCGGTGATATAAACAGCCGTCGTGGTCGTATAGAAGGTATGGAACCTATGAACGGCATGCAGATAGTACACAGCTTCGTTCCGCTTGCGGAAATGTTCGGCTACTCTACAGACCTTCGTTCAAAGACTCAGGGTCGTGGTACTTATGCTATGGAAGTTCATCACTATGAGGCAGTTCCAAAGAGCATACAGGAAAAAGTTGCTTCGGGTAAAGCAAACGACTGATATTTTAAGGAATAATATTTTCATTCTTTCGGCATGATAATAGTGTTATGCCGAAAGAGATATCATAAATATTCAATAATTATTATATTAGGTAAAAAAATGCTTGCATTTTTTGGAAGAATCTTATATAATAGTATATATGTTTATATTATATTCATTTATTTTTTAAGGAGGAAATTTACAAATGGCTAAGGCAAAATTTGAAAGAACCAAACCTCATGTTAATATAGGTACTATCGGTCACGTTGACCATGGTAAGACTACTCTTACAGCTGCTATCACAAAGGTACTTGCTGACAGAGTTGAAGGTAACGAAAAGGTTGACTTTGAAAACATTGATAAGGCTCCTGAGGAAAGAGAGCGTGGTATCACTATCTCTACAGCTCACGTTGAGTATCAGACTGAAAAGCGTCACTATGCACACGTTGACTGTCCGGGACATGCCGACTACGTTAAGAACATGATTACAGGTGCTGCACAGATGGATGGTGCTATCCTTGTTGTTGCTGCTACTGATGGTCCTATGGCTCAGACAAGAGAGCATATCCTTCTTTCTCGTCAGGTTGGTGTTCCTAAGATCGTTGTATTCATGAACAAGTGTGATATGGTCGATGATGAGGAATTATTGGATTTAGTTGAGATGGAAATAAGCGAACTTCTTGCTGAATATGGTTTCGAGGATTCTCCTATCGTTCGTGGTTCTGCATTCCAGGCTCTTCAGGATACAACAGGAGAATGGGGAGATAAGATCATGGAACTCATGAACACTGTTGATGATTATATTCCTAACCCTGAAAGAGATAAAGACAAGCCTTTCCTTATGCCTGTTGAGGACGTATTCTCTATCACAGGTCGTGGTACTGTTGCTACAGGTAGAGTTGAAAGAGGTACTCTTAAAGTTTCTGATGAAGTTGAGATCGTTGGTATTGCTGATGAGGCTCGTAAAGTTGTCGTAACAGGTATCGAAATGTTCCGTAAACTTCTTGATGAAGCAGAGTCAGGCGATAACATTGGTGCACTTCTTCGTGGTGTTCAGAGAACTGAGATCCAGAGAGGTCAGGTTTTAGCTAAACCTGGTACTATCACTCCTCATACAAAGTTTACTGCTCAGGTTTACGTTCTTACAGCTGATGAAGGTGGTCGTCATAAGCCTTTCTTCAACAACTATCGTCCACAGTTCTACTTCAGAACTACTGACGTAACAGGTGTTATTACTCTTCCGGAGGGTACAGAAATGTGCATGCCTGGTGATAACGTTGAAATGACAGTTGAGCTTATCGCTCCTATAGCTATGGAGCAGGGACTTCGTTTTGCTATCCGTGAGGGTGGTAGAACAGTTGGTTCGGGTTCTGTTGTTTCTATTATCGAATAATATATATATTGATTCATATACTGCAACTTGGCTTCGGTCGGGTTGCAGTTTTTTTATTCTTAAAAGTTGACGATAGCTTTAAAAACTGATATAATGATAACGTGGGTTTATATGTGAATATTTATAGTAAACAATATAATACACGATAACTGAAAATATTTCCGTTATCAAGTACACCGACCAAAGTACAATTATTTTGATGTTTACTATAAAAATAAATGGGCTATAAATTTTCGGAAAAGAGGAAATCGGGATGAAAAAGATCGGTGTAATTGGACTTGGACTTATTGGAGGCTCTGTTGCAAGAGCAATAAAAAGATACGACAGAAATGTAAAGATAATGGCCATGAACAGAAGAGAAGAATCACTTAAAAAGGCTTTTGATGAAAATGTTATAGATGATTATTCGACAACGGATTTTTCAGTGTTTTCGGGGTGTGATATCATATTTCTTTGTACTCCTGTTGACAGAATATGTGGTTTTGTTGAAAAATTGATGCCTTATATTGATGAAAAATGTATTCTTACAGATGTTGGCAGTACAAAAAAAAGTATTGTTGAAAAAATGAGAGAGTACGAAAATATTACGTTTATAGGCGGACATCCTATGGCCGGGTCGGAGAAGATAGGCTATGAAAATTCAGATGCAGATCTTTTTAAAGATGCGATATATATTTTTACACCATTTGAAAAGACACCGAAAGAATATCTTGACAAAATGATAAAAATAACGGAGATACTCGGAGCTAAAAATATTATACTTGAAGCAGGTTATCATGACAGACTTGTTGCTGCATCAAGTCATATACAGCATATTATAGCGGCGGCATCGGTAAAAACAGTCAAAACGGTTGAAAATGAAGATAATTATATACATACCATTGCTGCGGGAGGATTCAGGGATACTACGAGAATTGCGGCATCAAGTGCAGATATGTGGACAGGTATATGTTTTGAAAATAAAGAGGAAATATTGAAATTGCTTGATGTATTTAAGAATGAGATCGACTTTTTTGAAAAGTGTATAGTAAATGATGATAGAGATGAAGTGTATAATTATTTTGAGAAAGCTAAGCAGTATAGAGATACTTTTAAATTCAGATAACAGATCCCTGATTAAAATGAAATGACAGATAATATGAAAACTGGATAAGATGAAGAATATGTTATATTTTGTGAAAGGAAATTATGATGATAAAAGAAATAAAGGCTAAAGAAAAAATCAATGCTACTATAAATATTCCGGGGGATAAGTCGATATCGCACAGAAGTGTTATGTTCGGGGCGATCGCTAAGGGTGATACACATATAAGCGGCTTTCTAACGGGAGAAGATTGTTTATCGACTATAGATTGTTTAAAAAAAATGGGTATTGAGATAGAAATAAACGGAACAGATGTACTTGTCCACGGAAGAGGTCTTAACGGACTGCAAGCACCGAAAGAAAGGCTTTATGTTGGAAACAGCGGTACGACTATAAGACTTATATCCGGTATACTTTCAGCACAGTCTTTTAATTGTGAACTGACAGGGGATGCGTCGATTTGTAAACGTCCGATGAACAGGATAATAACACCGCTTTCAAAAATGGGTGCAAGAATAAAGGGAATTGAAAATGACGGATATGCACCGCTCAGAATAGAAGGAACAAAGCTGAAAGGGATAAGATATGATTCTCCTGTTGCAAGTGCACAAGTTAAATCTTCTGTATTGCTTGCCTCGTTATATGCAGAAGGGGAAACGTATATAACGGAGCCTGCACGTTCAAGAGATCATTCGGAGATAATGCTTAATTATTTTGGTGCCGATATAAGGACTGAAAACGGTGTTATAATATCAAAACCCGTTAAAGAACTTTATGCAAAGGATATAAATGTTCCCGGAGATATTTCTTCGGCAGCGTTTTTCATGGTTGCGGGTCTTATACGAAAAGATTCACATATCATAATAAAGAATGTGGGGATCAATCCTACAAGAACGGGAATTATAGATGCTCTTAAAATTATGAACGGAAAAATAAATATATTGAATGAAAGAACTTCGGGCGGTGAGGCTGTTACTGACATAGAGGTATTTTCATCGGAACTTAAAGCGGCGGAGATAGGCGGAGAAATTATTCCGAGATTGATAGATGAAATACCTGTGCTTGCTGTTGCGGCAATATTTGCAGAGGGTAAGACGATCATAAAAGATGCGGAAGAATTGAAAGTGAAAGAGTCTAACCGTATTGCCGTTATGAAAAAAGAATTATCGAAAATGGGGGCAGATATTGAGGAAACCGATGACGGAATGATAATAAGGGGAGGTACTGCACTTCATGGGGCAGTGATAGACAGTCATAAAGACCACAGAGTTGCTATGAGTGCGGCTGTTGCGGGACTTGCATCTGACGGGGTGACAAGGATAGAAGATGCCGAATGTGTAAATATTTCGTTTCCGTCCTTTTACGATATATTGGAAAAATTATAATAAATTGCAAATATTTTTGCAGTTATGAGCCGATGATGGCGGAGGTTTAAAGTGACTGATACTATACATATCCTTAAATATATGAAGGATAAATATAATGTTCTTCTTTTTCTTTTTTATATGTTTATGACGATAACGCTTTGTATCATACTGATATTTGATATTGGGGACGATTCTGCCGACGATATGATAAGAAATATAAGCTGTTCAGTTTTGTGCATGATAAGCTCGATAAAATCAGGCAGTAAGATAACAGGGTATTATGTAAAGACAAAACGTTCAAAAGAAAGCTACAAGGAAATAAAAGAAAAATATTTTTCGTCACAGGAGAGAAAAAAAGATTTTATCGGATACCGCACTATAATCGCACTGTACTGGCTGTTTTTTGCGGTATGCTGTGTGGCGGCTAATTTTGTATTTCATGTCGATTCTATTTCTTACCTTATAGGAGTTTATTTCCTTTTTGCACTTGATATAGTTTTTTGTACGAATTATTGTTTTTTGAATCAGCTTGCCTATTATCTTACAAAAACAAAGATAAAATGTTGCTATGGCTGTCCTGTGAGGGGCTGGGATATGCTTATGCTCACTTCTCCGGTATTATTTTTATATAACGATGTTCATATATTCAGCAAGATATGGATAATAATATCTGTAGTTTTATCTATAATTGCAATGGCATATTGGGAAAAGATAAAGTTTTATTTTATTTCGATAATAATAACACATGAGGGCTGCGACAGAATATGCAATATAGCGGCAAAACATTATTGAGGTGGAGAGAATGGATAATATACCTTATTTTATGATCGCTTTTTTTCTGCTGACGCTTGCTGTTCAGATAATGGTGAGGAGAAGTAATAACGGATTTGAACAGATGAAAAAGGAGTTTGCCGAAAGAGAGATGAAAGCAAACAATACCCGTATAAAAGGGATAGATGAATCACTTTTTGTTATTCCCGATACTACGGGGCTGCCTTTCAGGGAATATGAGGAAACGGAAGAAAACAAGAGGATAATAAAAAAGCAGACTGCTGTATCTAAAAAGTCTGCTTTTAAGATGATAAGATTTCCGGAGGTAATGACGAATACCGATATAAAGCTGAATTACGGAGCGAATAATTTCGATATGCTGATAATGTATGAGGAACACTATAACGGATATATCAGAGCACTGCTTGAATGGGGTGAGGAGCTTATTAAAATGGATATGAGCGATGATGCGCAGATGGTTCTTCAGAATGCAGTGGATTTTAATTCGGATCTGGGAAAAACCTATACGCTTCTTGCAAAGATATATTATGAGAAAAATGAAAGGGAAAAATTAAAAGATCTTGCATCAGCCGCAAAACGTTCAAGATTAAAATTAAAGGATAAAACTGTAAAAGAGATAGAGGGATATATTTATGGAGAATAAAAAAAGTAAATTTACAGATGAACAACTGAGTGCTGTTGAAGCGGTATCGGGGGATATTCTTATTTCTGCGGCAGCGGGCTCGGGTAAGACTACCGTTCTTGTTGAAAGACTTATAAGAATGATAATGGATACAAGTTCACCTGTAAATATAGGAAATATACTTGCACTGACATTTACAAAGGCTGCAGCATCAAATATGCGGATGAAAATAATGAAAGCAATAGAGGGTCGGCTTGAAACGGCTAAGGGAGAGGAAAAAGTATATCTTTCGGGGCAGTACAATATGATAAATCAGGCTGCAATAATGACGATAGATGCTTTTTGTCTTGATGTCGTGAGGAAAAATTTCAGAGCAGTGAATATTGATCCAAATTTTAAGATCGGGGATAATACGGAACTTGCGATAATGCGAAAAGAAGTTCTCGATGAGGTATTTGAAGAATTTTACTCGGAGAATGATGAGGGTTTTATTGAATTTATAAATGCGTTTTCAAAGGGTGCTTACGACAACGAAGCGTTTAAACTGATAATCAATATATATGAAGAAATACAAAGTCAGCTTTATCCGCTTGAATGGCTGGAAAAATGTGTGCAAAAATCACTTTTTTCCGATATTGATGAGTTTATGGATTCACCGATAATTGAGTATGTAAAGAATGACTGCCTTGAAAAGCTGAATACGGCACTTAATTATCTTTTATATATAAAACGCTTTTATGAAGAAAATAAACTTGAGATATCCGATATAATATTAAACGAAATAGTACAGGTGAATGAACTTATATCGGCGATAAAATCAGATATCGCTTTTTTTT
>JAFUUG010000677.1 GCA_017483905.1 Bacillota bacterium | reverse complement strand
TTATAAACTCTGTTCTCATAAACTTTCTTATTAAAGAAATACTTAGGCTTGCTGAAATCAACATCAACATCCGTAGCTGCCGTAAGGTATCCCTTATTAACAGCCGTAGCCGCAATAGAACGAGCATCCATAAGTGCAACCGAAGCAATCTGACCGTTACCCGGCTTAGAACCCTCTCTGTTAGGGAAGTTTCTTGTCGAATGTCTTATACTCAGACCATTATTTGAAGGAACATCGCCCGCACCAAAGCATGGACCGCAGAAAGCAGAACGAACGGTAGCACCTGCTGCCATTACCTTGCTTATTGCCCCGTTTTCCACAAGACTCATAAACGTAGGCTGACTTGACGGATATATACTCAATGCAAAATCATCTGCACCTATCGAATTACCCTCAAGAATGTCGGCAGCATCGCATATATTGTCAAATGTACCGCCGGCACATCCCGCAATGACACCTTGATCCACATAAAGTCTGCCGTTTCTTATTTTATCTTTGAGATTTAATCTTATCCCCGGATTATCTATCTGTTTCTGTGCTTTTTTCTCAACGGAATCAAGTATATCTTCAAGATTTGCATTAAGCTCTTCTATCGTATATACGTTGCTTGGGTGGAACGGCATAGCTATCATAGGTTTTACCTGTGACATATCCACATATACGATACCGTCATAGTAAGCACCTTCACCGGGTTCCAGTTTCTTGAAATCCTCGCTTCTTCCATGTGCCTCGTAATATTCTTTTACCTTATCATCTGTTCTCCATACGGAAGAAAGACAAGTCGTTTCCGTCGTCATTACATCAATGCCGTTTCTGTACTCAACATTAAGTCCCTCAATGCCGTCACCGATAAATTCCATTACTTTATTCTTTACATATCCGTTCTCAAATACCGCACCGATTATAGCAAGTGCAATATCCTGAGGACCTACGCCTTTCTGAGGTTTTCCCGTAAGATATATACCTATCACCTGAGGGCAATTTACATCGTAAGTCTTTTCAAGCAGTTGCTTAGCAAGCTCTCCGCCGCCTTCTCCTATTGCCATAGTACCGAGAGCCCCATATCTTGTATGCGAATCCGAACCGAGTATCATTTTACCGCAGCCGCTCATCATTTCACGCATGAACTGATGGATCACTGCCTGATGTGCAGGTACATATATACCGCCGTATTTCTTTGCGGCACTCAGACCAAACATATGATCGTCTTCATTTATCGTACCCCCGACAGCACAAAGACTGTTGTGACAGTTTGTAAGTACATAAGGAATAGGAAACTTTTCAAGACCGCTTGCTCTTGCCGTCTGTATTATACCCACATAAGTTATATCATGCGAAGCCATACAGTCAAATTTGATCTTCAGCTTGTCCATATTTCCCGATGTATTGTGTTTATCGAGTATAGAATATGCGATAGTCTTTTTTCTGAGTTCACCCTTGTCGATGTTTATCCCTTTTGCACCAAGTCTTACAGCCGCATCTGCGTTATCCTCTATAAGCTCCGTACCGTTTACGAGATATGCACCGCAATCATATAATTTAACCATTTTTTATCCTCCAAGCCAGATCAGCCCAATATTTTCTTGATATATTCAGAAATTTCCTCATTCTGTGAATTTGCAAAGAAATATTCCTTGAATTTTTCACCGCTTACAGTCTGCTTTAAAAATTCCTGATCTATATTTTTAAGAATATACATCATATCCTGATGAGTTACCTTCTTCACATCATCAAGTATCTTCTTATTTCTCTGCTCCGGAACTGCTCTTTCCTTAGGATATCCCTGACCGCTCTCACCGTCAAATAATTTTTCAAATATGTATTCAAGATTAAGTTCTGCACCCCAGCCAAAGCCTTTTGCAAAAGGAAGTGCTATTGCATTGCCGTCATTTATCTGTGCAAACATATAGGCATCCGAAGGATCTACTATATGACCGCAAAGCACATTAGGGAATGAATTACAGGCAAGCATCGCACCGCTTCCCGTGCCGCAGCCTGTCACCACATAATCGACAGCCTTTGAATTAAGGAGTATAGCCGCAAGAAGACCATTTTGCACATAAGTGAGCTGTGCCTTGTCCTCCGCACTGTACATACCGTAATTAAATACCTGATGACCCTTAGGTTCTGCAACTTTCTTTAAAGTTTCGCATATAAGCGAATTTTTAGCCGCCTGTGAATTTTCATTGATTAAAGCAATTTTCATTTTTTTAACAACCTTTCTTTTGTAATAATTATTTTATATGACTGCATATAAAGAATATATCCGCTTTGCAGAATGCAGTCAGCGCAGTCGTGCGCATAATTTATACCGAGTGTGCAAATGTTTTTGCCCGCCGGTATAATTTTCGGATCTTAAACTATAATTCTATGTAATACGGACAAATATTTTCATAATGTCCGTCTTTCTTTCTGAATCCTTTCGGAATTACTCCCAACTGTCTGAACCCTATCCTCTCATACAGATGTCTTGCGTGGATATTAGTTTCTACCACCGCATTGAACTGCAATACTTTGAAACCAATCTCTTTAGCCTTTTCCATACAGTCAAGCACAAGTTTTTCTCCTATATGCTTTCCTCTTTTTTTCGGAGCGACAGCATAGCTTGCATTACATATATGACCGCATCTTCCCACATTATTCGGGTGCAGTATATAAAGTCCGATGATATCTCCGTTTTCGTCTTCCGCTACGGCCGAATAGCTTTGAGAGAAAAAGAAATCCGAACCCGTTTTCTCATCAAGTATCTCCTCCTGAGGAAAAGCGATCCCCTCTTCAACTATTTCATTCCATATAGCTATCATATCTTTTACGTCACTTTTCCCGAATTTGCGAACGATCATATTATTTCTCCTTCATCAAAATTTTTCAAGATCAAACTCAAGTTTGCACTCCGTAAATAATATACTATAAATGAGCAAATACCGAAAAATGCACAAATTTAC
>JAFUUG010000676.1 GCA_017483905.1 Bacillota bacterium | reverse complement strand
TAACGGATAATAAGCCTATTTCACAAAAGGCTGCTAAAAAGGATTCAAAAGCACAGAGGCAAAAATCTGAAAAAGGACTTGTATATTATGGCAGTAATGCCGCAGTAAACGCAGTTGAATGTGAAATAGATAATGCCGACGATAAAGGTCTTAAAACTCTTAAAGGCACTACAACAGCGGCAATTACTGTTGCAGAGATATTGAAACCCGAAAAAATAACAAAAGGTGTGCGGCGGAGAAAAAAATTCAACAAGGATAAAACGGCACAAAATATCCAAAACTTAGGTATCAAAGCCGAATTTAGAAACCAAATGAAAAACACCTTTTTACAGGCGAATATTTCCTCGAAAAAGGCACTCGACACAGGCGGTAAAGCTATATTAAAAATTATACGGTCTGAAATATCGGAGATCGGAGAAGATAATCTTGCGTTTAAGGCGGTCGATGATGTTATCAGTACGGCAGAAACAGCCATAGCGGTTGAGAAAGGCATTGTTGCAACGGTAAACAGCGGTATTACGGCAACAAAAGCAATCAAAAATACAAGTGTGGCTATTGTAAAAGCACCAAAAAATATATCTACGGCTGCAAAAACATTTAGCCGTAATGTTAAGAAAATACAAAAAGTTATGCGAATGAAAAATACTCATAAGCTGAAACTTGCAAGAAAGACTTTTCAAAACGGTGTTAAGTATGTTGCACAGGTGATTATTTCAACGGCGAAAAGTGCGGCAATAAAAATTTTTGCTTCTTTTTTGGTCATTATCATTTTGATAGTTGCTATAATCGGCGGTGTTATTGCCGCTGTTTGTTCTTTTTTGTGGCAAACACCCACCGATTTAGACACCACTCAAATGGTAAAACTTATAGCCGAATTGGACTATGAAAGGCAAAAAGCCTATTTTGATAAAGGTATTACTGCGGTAGAACTTGAAAAGAAAAATGATAACGAGAAAGGTAAATATTGGGGCTGTATATATAAACTTGCGGTAGATGTTCCGCCAGAAAACGAGGAAATAATCGTAGGAGATCAGCTTGCAAGTGAGGGAGCAGTTGCAATATGCAAAGTTACCGTTAATCGAATGGACGGGTCGGGAAAAAGTCTTAAACCAACATATTCGGGATTTAATAAGACTTTTAATTCTTCCGATGAGATGTTGGAGGAATACCGTTGGACAACAGACGATTATATGAACGCTCTCGCATATCTTCAAGTCAAAAATGAGAATCTCGGTTGGTTTGAAAACCTTTTCGGGTGGGCAGGAGAAATGAAACTTAAAAATTCACTCAAAGATTTACACAAGGCTACATACGAACAGAATATCGTATTGGTTGATGATAACTGCGGAAATGAGCCTAAATCATATTCATTTACTAAGTCGATAATAACCACATCATACAGCGGTGATGATGATACGATAAAGTATATTTTCGGTCGAAAATACTCCGTTGACTATCTTATCCAAAATGATATTGTAAGGTTTTCCGATGATGATATAAAAAACAAATCGGAAAAAGAACGATATGAATATATCCGAAAGTACGGTAATTTCGGTGTAGCTAATCTTCAATTTCCGCTTGCACTTGAAGATGATGAACTTATATCCGAAAGAATATCAAAGCATTTTGGAAAACAGCTTATTTTGGAGTATGAGCCGCCCGAACCACCGTCTGACAGCCACGATAGAGTATATGGAAAAGTAAAAGCAAAGGCAGGCTATCATTATGCTAATGATTTGCGTGCTAATGACGGTGATGAAATATACGCTCCTATTTCGGGACTATGCAAAGTCAATCAGCGTGATGAACGAGGTTTTGAGTTTGTCATATCAACAGCATACAGCGGTGATTCCTTTGACTTTACCAAAGAGGGATATTTGGTTAAAATCTCCTGTGCTTCGACTACATTTATACCGTCTGATACTCCTACACAAGTAAGCAAGG
>JAFUUG010000675.1 GCA_017483905.1 Bacillota bacterium | reverse complement strand
CAGGAGCATATATGGAGCCGTTTATAAAAATTGGTTCACAGCTTATATAATTTACCCTTTCATTATCAACGAAAAGCAAAATACTGTTTGTAGCCGCAAAACTGCTCGCTACCGATGAAAACGCCATACCCACACTTAAAAACAAACATATAAATCTCTTTTTCATTTTCTTTTTTCTCCATAAAATCTTTATTTCAAAATGATAATAAGATCGTATCTTATTTCTTGAAATGCAAAACATTGATGCTTTACAATCTGATTTATAAATTCCGAAAAGCTCACATTACACTAAACGAAGCTTTTCGGAATAAAATATTTTCAAATATTTACAGGCAAAATAAATCTGCCGCTATAGTATTTGCCTTCGTCCGATATGGAAGTTTTCCCACCCAAACTGTCAAGATATTGTTTTCCTGCTTTTGAATGTGAGATAAACATATCGAGATTTTGGCTTATGTACTTATCTGAATCGATAAGTGCAATATTATAGTCTTCACTAAAAGCTGGCACAACTCCCATATTGATCGCCTTTTTTTCGACATGATGAATGATCTTTTTTCGCATCTCAATTTCAAATGCCTTGTTTATGCCCGCAAAATAACCCCTTTCAAGAAAAATTACCAAAAACTCATTTTTTATACTTTTAAAAGTTATATTATTGGTATCTTCATCATTTTCTACATCAATAAATTCAAGCGAGGTTTTCTTTTTTTCATAGTTATAGCGGCATTTTGTAAATCTCAAAATCGATCTGCCGACAATTTTTTCCCCGAGAAATACATTTATTATTTTTTTATTGCTGTCAAAGTTTGAGATAAGGTATTCCGCATACATTCCGGATTTATATGATATACAAGTTCTAATAGGCATTTCTCCGATATTCATTGTAGAATAAAAATCATCTGCTTCCAATATACTGTTATTACCTACATTCGTACTGTTATTTTTGATCCATATATCTTTCTGTATTTTACTTACCTCAAACTGCATTTCCGCCGAAAGATCCTCAGCATGATATTTGAGCTTATAAAACTTACCGCTTATAACTGATTTTATAATTCTGAAGAATGCTTTTTTCTGCGAATCATCCGTAATATTTTCATTATAAAAAGTATAAGCCATATAAGCCCCATTTCGCATACAAAAATCTATTATACCTTTCTTGTTTTCAGCTATATAATCATCACCGATCTTAAGCATATCTTTAAGTTTTAACCATGACCGATCGATTTCAAGAAGATTATCCTTCAAATAATTCATATCGACAATACCTTTAATTAGCTCGCTTTCGCTGTTATTTATTATAAACTCAGCCTCAGTGCTGTTAGCAATATTCTTAATAAGCTCTTTTTTCTCGTCGTATATTAAAAGAAGCCCTGCGGCTTGTGTGACCTCAAGGCTTTTTATATGCGAAAATTCACTTTCCATCCAGCTATATATGCTTTTTTCGGATAATTTCCTTGCAAGTATTTCAAGATTTTCTTGCTTTAAACCACATATATCAACAAGTTCATGCTTTTTTACCTGACGCAAGATAAGAAGCTTATCATCGATCCTCATATTTTCAAGCATCAGGTAAAACCTGATATATTTATTTTCACAAGTACACAACGCCTTTATTTCATTGAATGTAAACATTCTTCCGCTGCTCCACAATGGACTCAACTTCTTTTCTTCAAACATATCTTTAATATCTTCAATATTTTGGGTATTAAGAGCATTTATGTTCACATGCTTTCTGAAATTTTCCGAATAAAGCAGCGATTTATATGAAATACTTTCAAACAATTCTCTGTTTTTCTCCAATAACTTCAGAAACGCCCTTTTCTTTTCCACAATGGCATATATGTATAGTTCCTCTTTTGCTGTATGCACATTGCTTCTGTTAAGTTTCGATATAAACGGATACTTATTACCATATATCACATTTAAGTATTTTATTCGTGTACTGAGGGCGTTTGCAACATTTTCCTTTGACTCTGTTGCGCAGTACTTTTCAAGGGCGTAAAGTTCCTTTTTTGAATAATTATCCTGTTTCCAATATACAAAAAAATTTTGCATATGTTTTGCTTCTTTGCAGGATTCGGATATTTTGTGTATCTTATCTGCGACATTCGTATCACTCATTACATTGAACGAACTAATGGAAAATTCTGTTCCTTTTCCTTCTTCGTGCAGCTTTTTTATTAATGCTTTTAAAGCTTTATTTTTAGAAAGTATCGTACACATTTCTTTTATTTGTTTCCTATTCTCAGGAAAATAAGAAGAAACAAATTCTTCCTTGAATACATCAAAAGCATCATTACTCATATCCTCAAGTGTACATTCCAGATTTCTTTTTATGCCGTAAAAATAGCAAATGTTATTGAATATGCTTCCTATAAGGCTGACATTGTTCAAATCTTCATTCTTACTCTTTTCAAGAAAAACAATATACACATCATCAGATAAAGTATAAGCATTGTAACATAAATCATAAAGCTTGATAAAAAGCTCATACGAGTAATCGGTTATTTTCTTTTCCTTCCGACGAAGCAAGTCTATAATTTTGTCCATAAACCCACTTATTTTTTCCGACACAGGCATTCTGTTTATAAAAAAATCGACAAAATCATCATTTTCAATAATTTCAGATTGAATATTAAATCCGTTTTTATACACAGTCGAATTTATATTCTTCTCGTTTACTGTCTTTGCAAGCTTTTCTATCTGTTCGAATGTGAATTTTTTGGTGAGCTTGCAGTCAAGTTCATTCTTTTTTATAAGAGAAAGTGTTTTCATTTCCATTATCATTTTATCAAACATTCACAAGCCCTCCTTTAGTGATTTCCTAACTTTTCTGCTTCGGAAATTAATCTGAAAAATGTATTATAGTCGATGTACCCACTATTAAATGCTTTAAAATATATACCGCAGAGTGCAACAATATCAGCATCACTTATTGAAAAACCTCTTTTTAAAAATTCTTCCAAAAACATAAATGATACCTTGAAAGCATCATTTTTATAATAATAGGCTGAATCTATAAATTTTCCAATAGAAGATAAGTTTCCGTCAAATTTCTTTTTGAAGTTATTGATAGTTTCAAGCTCCGCTTTTATCTTATCACTTTCTTCCTTGGCAATTTTCTCGGCTTGGAGCTTATTTTTTCTAATCGCCAGTTCATCCGGATATAAATAGCGTTCATACAGATTTTCAAAATAGTATCTCGGATATTTATCTTCGGCAATATCTATGGAAACAATGAAAAAATCGTGCATTTCATCCTTTGTGAATATCTCAAATATTGACTCGCACCTTAAAATATAAAGTACAAAATCAGGATATTCATCTATTCTGCTCATATAAACAAATCGTGCGATCCACGCCACTATATCACGATGCTGCTTCCTTGTAAAAATATCTCTTGTATATTCCGGAAATTTTTTATTGCCATATTTTTTTACAAAGCATGATCTATAAATATCAAAACCAAGAAAATCTTCTATGTTGGCTATATCGTGTTTTTTATCGAAAGCATCTACAAATTCAAAAGCTCTTAAATTTTGAATACCTGCTATGTAGCTGCATATCAAACTTTTTAAATTATAACCTTCTGTTTTGATTTTGTCCACGAACTGCAGCAAGTCGATAATTCCCTTATCAACGAGTTTTCGGAAAACATCAAAATCATTGTTTAGATCTTTGAAAGTTTCAATATAGCTGAAGTTATCGTATTTTTCAAATTCGGCTATATACTTTTTTATGATTTCTTCGTCATCTTCCATAGATAACGCTTTATTCAGAAAAAAATATTTGTATTTATCATCTAAATTCTTTATAATCTCAGATGAATTATCCCCTAAAATATCAAAATTATAAAGATCTGATGTATAATGTGGTACAACATTATCTTTAAAATCCAAAAGCCATAAAAATGTATCGCTGCAGCCAAAACGCTCATTTTCAAAAGAAAGCTTTATACTGCTTTTCCCGTCGCATGCGATAGAAAATTTTTTGTATTTATCTAAGATCTCATAAAAAATTTCCTTTTCAGCTTCTGTAAGTGGTATTTTGCTTTTTATAAAGGCTTTGCAAAGATCCACCGCAAGCCTTTCGTATACAAGAGTCCTCGTATTTATGCCTTCTTTTGCCTTTGTTTGCAAACACACAAAATAGTTGACATAAAATATTTCTTTTTCGTTGTATCCGTTTTCCGTAAGGAGCTTATATTCGGCTGTGTCCCTGCATAATCTTTCCTTGTCCATAACAGATAATATTTTTAGAAGCTTTGCATCTTTTTTTCGATATTTTTTCAAGACCGGAGCAAATATTTTGATAAATATTCCATATAGCCCTATGTTTCCTATAATCGAAAAATTACGTTTCTTTCCCAATAAATCTAATAACTGTTCCTTGAAAATTATGAAGATATCTTCTGCATTATCCGCTGCAAGAACGGAAACTACAAAAAGCAGATCTTCTGTATCGGAATAACGCTTCTCCAAAATTTCGGTAATAATAATGTTTTTCTTACCGTTTTCCATGAGTTCTATAAGTGCTATGCCTAAGTAAGGATCAAATTTATCTTCATACATTTTCTTTATTTTTGCGATAAAATCCTCTTTTTGCGTTCCGACAAACATATCTCGTGAATGTATTGTAACAGTATCAGCAAGAGCAAGTGCTATTGCTCGTATATCTCTTGCAGTATTTATCCCCTTTGCCTCGTATCGCTCGTAAAATTCGCCAATATACCTTACTCCATATACTTCGCCGATATCGAGTAGGTTTACCAGATATTTTTTAAGTAAAGGGTTATTTGAATTTCTTTCTAAGCATCCTTTTATGTCAGTCTCTTTATCTCTGTTCTCCAAAATAAACTTCACTGCACTGTTGTAAAGTTCCGCATTGACCTTCGCATCAAGTGCGGTAATATGTTTTACATCCATTTTCTCACCTCTTTTTATGAATACATCTTTTTCTTAGCCTTTTTATGTAATCTTCAAATTTTGTCGGCTTTCTGCCGATTTTATTGGCAGTTCTTTCTTTATCAATACTAAAATCCGAGAAAAAATTTGTTGTCTGTGGAGCATAGTCCGATATAGTATCAACATGCTTTTTATGCTTCTCGTATGCAAGTTCGTATACATCCGCATATATTTTAGCATTTTTTTTACCTTTTATAAAAATATAGTACGCAAGTACCCCATCAGTGTCGCTATTGTAATACTGCCAAATAGAATATGCCGAGCTGCCCTTTACATAGACTTTTTCATCCGGTAAGCAATATGTTCCGTGCTTTCTGCTCATCCAAAGGAAATTTCGGATACCGTCTTTAATTTCGCATTCTCTTTTCAAAATATCTATGTCAAATTTCAAATCGGTCTTGTATGAAACTGTATTTATTTCCGTGACTTCTGTAATAAATTTCAGAATATCCACATTTTCAAGCTTATAAAGTACCGTTCTTTCCAATGCGATCCCTCCGTTTGTTTTATTCGTTGATCTTAAAAATAAACTCTCGGACTATCCCTTGAGCGAAATGCTCTTTTGTTTCTGTTCATGATATATTCCCCCTTAAATCAAAAAAGCACCTACCCAATCATTAAGTAGATGCTCTTTCTAATATCTCATTATAATTCAGATGTATCATTTATTTTATAAAAATTCATCATATTCCTTATTTGCAAATTTGGCACACGCATAGTGGAAATTACAGCTTGTAAGTAATTCTTCTATCTTTCTCCTGCATTTATTTTCTTTATGCAGCACCGCTAAACTTCTAAGATCCGAACTGCTAAGTCCATAATCCAATTTATGCGCAATTTCGGAGACATCTTTTTCTTCTCTAAATGCAGTACAAAAATCTTTCTTTATGTTCACAGTATCTATTATATCGTTTTGATTTATATATTTTGACAGTATTTCATTTCCGTACTCACTCTTTTTAATTAAATCAAATATATATTTTGCTTCTTTTTCCATATCAAATTTT
>JAFUUG010000674.1 GCA_017483905.1 Bacillota bacterium | reverse complement strand
ATCTGCAAGCTCATAAGGTGAAGTATCATCAATAATACCTCTTCCCGCACCCCTTTTCATTTCCGTTACAGAAACAAGTTCGATCGTAAATTCCTAGCTTGCACCATAATCATACTCCATTTCAAGCACTCCTTACGCTTTCCCTAAAGAAAAAAATGTTACATTCACCCATACAAAGAGGATTTTTCTACACTGAGGCTAAATCTAATTATTTTGAATCAATCAGTGTTTCCTTAAAACCAATTTTGCAAATTTACAGCCATAACAATCACTTTCTCGTATTTTTAAATCATCTTTCATTCACACCATACAATACAGAAGCAGCTTCTGCTCTTGTTATTGTATTCTTTGGTCTGAAAGTATTATCGGGATAACCGTTGATAATACCTTCTGCCGAAAGTGTATTTACTGCATCCGATGCGTAGGCACTTATTTCGTTTGTGTCTGCAAAGCTATTGTTTTCCGCTGCTGCTTCAATACCTAAATATCTGTAAATAATTTCCGCCGTATCTTCTCTTGTTATGCTTGTGTCAGGTGCAAAACTATCATTTCCGATACCATAAACGATATTGTTGTATGATGCCCACATAACTGCCGAATAGTAAGAAACGTTAGTTTCAAAATCGGTAAACTTTGCAACTGCGTTTGCATAAGCCGAAAGGTCAGCGCCACTTAAATTAGCAAATAACTGAACAAGCTCTGCTCTTGTTAAATTGTCATTTGGTGCAAACAATTCTTCCGTTCTGCCGTTTACAAGACCTAAATCGTGAAGTGTGTTTACGATATTCTCGAACCACATACCCTTTACATCAATAAAGCCGTTGTAATCATCGGCAATAACATTTTCCGTTGCAGCTGCATTCATTTCTGTAGTGATTTCATCTTTGGTTTCTTTCTCAGTCGTTTCTGTATCGTCTGATTTTTTATCGAATATCAATGTCTGATCCCCACGGCTATTTCCGTATTTTTCAGCTGTCAGTACTCCGCCGAGTTCTTCTGTGATGTATTCTTCCAAAAGTTCGTCAAGTACCTTACCGGTTTCATAAGCAGCTTTTTCACCGAGAATATAAGCTGTATCGCCGCCTGCTGCCAAAAAATCATTTGTAACCAATGCATATGTTTTATTTATGTCGAAAGGGTTTCCGTTTATGCTTTCTATCGTTACTCGTTGTATCGAGTTCGGTCTGTTGTAGGTCGTACCGGGATAGAGTTCGCCTGCATCATACTCAATCGTACAGTCTACGGTAAATTTTATGCCCGCAGTTTGCGGATAAGCTCCCAGATTATCCGGAAGACTGAATGTTGCGGCTTCAAGAAGCTCAAGAAGTTCACTGCCTTTTACATTTATAGCGGATACTGTATTCCCAAAAGGAAAGACCGCAAGAAGATCTTTCTTTGTAACATCACCTTTGGGAATAGCATCTCGTATGGCACCACCGTTTTCAAGTGCCACCACATCTTCAAGCGGAACCTCAAAAATATCACTGTTCCTGCTTGCGTACCAAATCATTGCATCTGTAATAATATCACCGCTGTTAGTTTCTTTGGCTCGGTTCGTTTCTTTTGCTCCATCAAACTGTATTTCGCTTTTTGCAATGACTTGCCCATATAAATTCTCAATACGTTCTTTTATTTCGTTTATTTTCTTCACAACATTTTGATCGTCTGTAAGTGACTCCGCAGATATAAGATAATTACTTTCAACATTGCCATTTTCCGATATAATCACAACACCGATATTTTCAAACTT
>JAFUUG010000673.1 GCA_017483905.1 Bacillota bacterium | reverse complement strand
GTCGGATTGGTAAATGATAACCGTTTCGGCAAAAACAGCAAAGACATCGCACTCACGAAAACGGAAATCCTGAAGCGTGTGAAAAAATAAGCGGAAAAGAAGGCATAAAAGCAATTACCCTAAATGCTTTTATGCCTTGCTTTTTCCCTAAAGTAAGCCGTTTATAAACTTTTTGGCAAAATAGCCTTATCATTACGCCAAAAAGTATAAACAATTTGGCGTAATTCATTAAACAATTTGGCGAAATGCTTTAATTACGCCAAAAGGTTAAACAATTTGGCGAAACTACCATTTTGCTGTTAAGGGGGGTTAAGCTGTTCGCATATCCGCATAAAATTCGGTGGAAATACAGTACACAATTTTTGCACAAGTGTTAATTTTTCTTGGAAATCTCAATTTTTTCGAGAAAGCAGACAAACGCTTTCAATGTGCATCACAAGCCTTGTGGCATACTAAATGGCGTAATTCCGCACATTTCTTAGAGGGGGGTTAAAATCTCTAAAGGGGGATAGAAAAAAGGCTTTTAGGGGGGATAGGCATTTTTTTCTAAGGGGGATAGTTCCCTAATTTTTACCGAAAACAAGGGATAGAACGAGCCTATCCCTTTGAGTGATTACCTGCTTTTCTTGAGAAGTTCAATGTAAATATCCTGTTCCTCCTTCGGAATATAAAGTTCCTCCATAGCTTTTTCGGGCGACAGATTTTTGTTAAAAATTATTCTTTTAATACAATTAACTATTGCTTCTCTTTCTCCATCAAGTCTAACTTGTTCCATAATAGCACACATAGCAGACACTCCTTCCTCGCTATTTTTGAAATATCCTGTTCGTTCGGCTAAAGTTTTATTGTACATCTCACTTGGGTCTTTGCAGTTAAAATCGTGCATAAGTTTTCCGAGTTCCGTATCATCCTGCATTTTTGATGGTACATAGATTATATGCGCCTCGTCACCAAACAGCTGATGGTTCAATTCTTTAATTGTTCTGTCGATATGGTATATCGGCTTATTCCCACCTAACACATCATCTCTTGTTATAAAGATCATGTATGTTTCCGGCAGATTGTTCCACGGTTCATTTTTATCAAGCGTATCTGCATCCATAACGCTTATATTGAACCTTCCTCTTTTAGGTGTTGCCCTCTTTTGGTCGTTTTCAATCTCTATATCGTAAAGATTGCCGTTTTCATCAACCGCCCTGATGTCAAGCCTTATGGAACGACCGTGCAAATTTTCTATACCGTATTGTGTTTTTACATTGATGACTTTTAGCTTTTTGCCAATGATAACGCTGAGTACCAATTCGGCACATTCCTTATCCTCAAAAACCTTGCTCATAAATGTATCGTCCATAAGGGAAAATTCCTGTATCAGAGGCTTGTATTTTGCCATTAATCCTTCGCTGATTTTTGCCATTACACTCACCTTCCTTTGCTTTATTGTACCACAATCATTCATTTTTATCAAGTATAACAGCAATAAAAAAACGGCTGACAAGAGGAAACTACCCTACTCTGCCAGCCATAAATTT
>JAFUUG010000672.1 GCA_017483905.1 Bacillota bacterium | reverse complement strand
CTTTCACAGATATTTCTGGTGGGTGCTTCTCTCTTGATACATTGGAGGGATGAAGCTATGAGAGCGTTTGTATTTGATCATGCGGAGCTTTTAAGTATGGATGAGCACACGCTTGATTTCCTCATAAAGCTTCTGACACCGGAACTTATAATTAAGCTTGACAAGGTTTTCTCATCTAAAGAATTTCGTATGTATCGAAAAAATGAAATGCTTGCAGATTCGGTCAAAAACTTAAACAAAAAGCTTGGAAGGTTTATAAGACCCGTTGCATTTGCGGAAAAATTAAAAACAAAGCCTTTCCCAGATTCCGATATGAGCTATTTTCAGGCATTTAATTCGGAGTTTAATGTGATTTTTGATAAAATAAGTCTTTTTGGAATGAGCATTGAGAACCTTGAAGAGATAGAAAAGACTTTAGGCGATTTTATAAAGATCATCCCTCTTTTGCCTACACATTATAAAGCAGGCAGAAAGGCAGATTATGAGGAGTTTGTTAAGGCTGTTAAGGAAAGAGTCGTTCCTCTTTCGATCTCACTGCATTATAAAACAGGTATTCCTTATAATAAGAATCTTATAAAAGAGCTTAAAAATAATAAGAGCGTATTATATGACAAAAATGCGGTCACAAGATCGTCGGGATACGGTTACATTGCGAGCAAAAGCGATATTCTTTCGATAATCCACGAGGGTTATAAGTGGAATATTTACTGTCGTAAAAACAATATTTCCGATGAAGCAAAGTATGCTTATATTTTATGAGGCGTAATTATGTACGGTAAAAAGATAATTGCTGCCGTACTGCCTGCTTTTATAGTGGGCTGTTCAAGCGTAGAAAATGAACAGCCCGAATTGAAGCTAAACAGTGCGCAGGAACATATAAAATACATAATAGAAGATTACAGTTTTGGTGATAACAGCGGTTATATCGAAAAATATATTGATAATGAGTATGCTACGAATGAATTTATAATCGATTCTATAGCCGATAACTTTTCCGAAGCAAGAAATATCGAAAGCCTCCAAAACGACATATATCGGGTAGAAACAGATAAAGAAACACTCGATATTACGCTTATCTTGGAAGAAGGAAAGGTCAAGAAAATAAAAGCGAAGGAGGCTGAAAAAAGTGAATAAGTTTGATGTTGTCATAACCGGAGGAGGTCTTTCGGGACTTGTTACCGCCATAATGCTCAGGTGTAATGAATTTGACGGAAGCATTGCTGTAGTGGAGGAAAGAAGCTATCCATTCAGAACAAATGATGATTTTGTAATAACACCGATAGCAAGGGTATTGTTTCATAATATGCCTCTTTATCGCAAACACAATTATTGTGAGGGTAGGTATTGTGTCTATAACCTTGTAAATGAGGAATATGATCTGTCTTTTGAAATGCCTGATACAGCAATAACGGGGTACAGTGATTTTATATATGTGCTGTATGAGATCGCTGTAAATAACGGAATTACAATAATTCAAAATACAAAGGCACTTGATTACAATTTTGAAGACAAATATGTAGATGCAATGTGCGGGAATATTTATTTCGGAAGTCTTGTAATAGCCGAGGGATCGGGAAAACACTTCGGAAAAAATGTATTTTGCGGCTCGGACATTGAAAAATATAATTTTTCTGTAAATAAGCTGCCTGCAAAGATCGAACCTATAAAGAGTGAAAATATAATCTATGTAGGCGACAGAGGCGGATATTATGACAGTTTAGCAGATGTAAACTGCACATTTGCTATTATATCGGCTTATTATGCGGCTGATGTGTTATCAAAGGGCGAAAGCAGAAACAAATACTATGAAAATATGAAATTTGTTGCAAAAGAGCTTGAAGCAATAAAGATACTCAAAAATAATGCGGCAAGTTTTGAGTTTATTAAAGAGATACTTATTGGAGCAAGGAACTATATGAGTTTTTTGTAATAAAAGTTAGGAGATGATTTAATGGTGTATGAAGTTTTATGTCCATATCACTTGGAGGGGCTTAACAAATGTGAGCAGTTCGAGGGTGACGGTGAAAAGTGCAGGAATTATGAAAATTGCGAAAAATGGCAGGAGGCAAGCAAAAAGAATCTTATGGTAGGTAAGGTCAAAGACGGAGATAATACGGCTAAAATATTTATGAGCTTTTATATGAATTCTTTTTTAAGAGATCATAAGAACTTTTATGATGAAATATTGAAGGCAAAAAGAGAGCTCATAAATAATTTCAATTATCTTTGCTTCTCTTGGCTGATCGTTCTTTCGAAGACGGAATATTATGATGACCGAAATGAAGATTCGGTGATGTTTGCTAAAAAATATAAGGTACTTTTTGAAAGTGTAAAGCCCGAATATATTAAAATTAACGAAAAGGTCGGGGAGTATATGTTTGTTTGCTATAGATCCGATTTGTCGATGGCTGAGTACATAATGAAATATCTTTCTGCTACAGATAATTGTGAGGATTTTATAAGACACGCAAGCTATGCTCACAAAAGTTTACAACAAAATTTAACAAGGTTTATATATAAATGGTTTTGTTACTATCTTGAAAGCGGCAAGAAAATAGATAGGAAAATGAAAGCGGCTTTGAAAGAAATTTGTTCGGATAAGGTAACATTCAGATATATTTAGAAGTGTATATCTGCCGCATACAAGGAAAATGCGGCAGATATGAAATTATATTTCTTTAAGAATATCTACCCAATTACGCCTTTTATATAAGAATCTTGTGATTATTACATATTTTTCTTTTTCATTTACCCTATAGAAAATCAAATAATTTTTTATAGGTAATATCCTAAATTTACAACTTTTTAAGATAGGATCTTCGCTGCAAATAGGGTATGAATAGGGAAAATATGATAAATCATTAATTTTTTCGGATATGAGATTTAGAAGGTCTTGAGAAGCTTGTGGATTTTTGAGTTCATTTGAGATATAAAGAGCAGCTTCTTTTATATCGTTTTCGGCTAAATCTGAAACAACAACATCAAAAATCATTTTGTAAGTTCCTTAATATCTTTAATGGCATCGGAAAAAGGACGATATCTACCTTCTTTTTCGGCAACAAGCCCTTCATAAAGATTTTTGTAAAGTTCAAATTTTCCGTCAAGCTTCTCATAGGCTTCAATGCTCATTATGGCTAAGTCGCCTTTGCCGTTTTTTGTTATAAAAATTGGTTCGGAATAATTATGGCATAAATCAGAAATTTCGTTGTAACTGTTCCTTAAATCTGCACTTGGTCTTATTATTGGCATAAGAACACCTCCCTTATATAACAATATTCTATCAAAATATTGTTATATATTCAATAGGATTTCGAAAAATTGTGAAAAAATTTGTATTAAAAACAACTTTTAAAAAATAAAAAATTTTTTTTCTGAATTTTTATATATACTGATATTCCGAGCAAGCAAGGCTTAAAAGTCTTGTTTGCTGAGAATACCAATATTCTCTGTAATAAAGAAAGGGGTGTAACATTTATGAAGGTCATTTATCCCGATGCCAACAGTCTTGCGGGGGTGCTTTTGACACAGCCGAGAATGATGATATACGAAGACTGCTGGAGGCACAGATCAAACTTAAAGGTTGTTATCACACTTAGAGATTATGTTAAGTTTTTAGAGGGAAATACTGACCTTTTGAGATACTTCAGTTTACAAGATACGGAGCTTTTGAAAGAATATGACCGCAGTGGCGAAAGTGCGGTTATATATAAAATTTATCCGTTATTCGTCAGAGATGTAATGCGTGCCGCTGCTGCCGAGATAGCATCTGCGGCAAGGAAAAAGAAGGAGTTTACAGACATTGTATATGAACCTGCTTCCCGACAATATAAAAGTTTTAACGCTGTACGCTTAAAAAAATACGAATATTATGTGAAAAGCGGACGCAGTTATCTTTTACAGGAAGAAGCTCAGGGCAGAATCAGACACATACCAAAGACAGATGAACCTTACAGCAATGCTTTAAATCTATGTATGGCAGCAATAGGTTATTCTTTAGCCGCAGAAGAACGGCAAAAGGATTATGAATGGTTATTATATTAAACGGAGGTAATAACTATGGGTGGAGTTACACATAACGAAATATTGAAAGTGCTTAAAAGCTATGGCATAAAAAATGCCGTTAAGCTTTCCGAAGAAGATGCCAAAAACGAACTTATCGAGATCTACAAGAAACAGTATCCGGATGAATATGAGGATATTAAAGATGATGAATTCGATGATATAGTTGATGCGGCGTTTGATGGTTTGTCAGCGGAAAACTTTGATGATTCGGATGATGAAAGCAATTCTGATGATGAATATGATGAAGATTTGGACGAAGAAGAGGATGACGAAGACTCAGACAACGAGGAGGATGACGAGGACTCAGACAACGAAGAGGATGACGAGGACTCGGATGACGAAGAGTATAATGAAGACTCGGACGAAGAAGAGGATGATGAGGATTCAGACGACAATGACGACGAGGATTCAGACGAAGACTACAACGATGATTCGGACGAAGAAGACGACGAGGATTCAGATGAAATCGAGGATATAGATACGGATCCTATGAAGAAGTCGGGTAAATCTCATAAGTCACACGATTCAAAGTCGAAGGACAAAAAAAGCGGCGACAATGAATCAAAGAAAAATCAGAAAGATAAAAAGCAGGGAGCATCCGAAAATGAAAGTGGCAGCACCGGGTCGGAACAGCTTGAAAAAAGCAACACAGGCAGCGTATCTGCAAATGCCAAGACAGGCGGGAGCAAAACTACGGATATTACTGCGGAAACGGCGAATTCACTGCCAAGCAAGGCACTTGTCGTTGTAAAAGATAAAATTAAGGAAAGATGGTCGGATATAGTGAAGAAGTCGAACAATTCCCGTATTGTTGCCTTTACTATAGATACGCCGGTAAGAGATTATCTTGTGGACAAGACCTTTGTTGTAGACGAAAAGGCTGCGGAAAAGTTTCTTGACAAGTGGGATGATAAAGTAATTGAGGGTAAGCTTGTAAGGGCGGTTGTTGATGACAATGAATATGACGAAAAGGGCAACGTAAAGAAACCCGGCGAAAATATGTCTAATTTTAAGAAGATCAAGGCTGTGCTTAAAGGCGACAGAACATTTGATGTAAGAGTGCCGCTTCAGCGTGAACAGAAAGTAAACGGTATTATTATCGGTTCTCTTGACGGAAAAGAGGAAGAAGTCATTGTACCTCTTGTGGATGTTCCTTCGCTGCTCGTTTCGGAATACGGTGCAAGAATACCGGGAGATCCGGGCGTTATCGTCAACGGCGTCGGAAGAAGTGAGAAAGAAACAAGAACTGCATCGGGGCAGATCACCAAAACGGCAAAGACAATACTTCTTGTCAGCTATAAGGGAAAAGGCGATGCACTTGCTATGGAAGACGGCAGATATATAAGACAAACGGCGGAAGCTGTTCCCGATGATGAGGCAATGAAGCTCTTTAACAAGAAAGAGTGCGATTTCACCGCTAAGTCGGAAATAAGCATAAAGGTGAATGCACAGCAGGAAACAACTGACGATGACGGAAACAAAGTTATGAAGCCTGTTACAAGAACTGTAAGACTTTCGGGCAAAGTAAAAGTGCCGTTCTTTAAGAGATTACAGGAGTATTCTAAACTCGGCGAAGTTAAGCGTAAAGGTATGGTTGCTAACCTTACCGATGACGATATAGGAAAAGTCACTGAGATAACGGCTGCCATATCAAAGACAAACGAAGCTATTGCGGCTAAATTTGATATAAAAAACATACTTGCCGGCGTTGAAAATAATAAAACAAACTCAAAGGTAGATAATCTTTGATATGAGATGTTTTTAATATTTAAGTCTGCGATCCATTATTTTGGGTCGCAGATGAAGGGGTGTTAGTGTTTTTGAAATATATAAAAGCTTTGGCTGTTATAATGCTGTTTATTATTTTTATACTGTATTGGCATGTGATAAAAAGTGCTGTTGTTTCCATATTTTATGGAGATACCGATACCGTAACATATTCCGACAATGCAATATATGTGCGGACTATAAACGGAATAGTCAAAAGTAAAAATGACGGTATTGAACTCAGAGTCTTGTACCTTGATAAAATAGTGACTGTAAAGGTTGATCCTGAATTTTACAACAGTATTGAAGAAGGCGATAATATAAGGCTTCGGGTTTATGAAAGTGAAAGCGGAAAGACAAAGTATGAAGCAGTGAGGTGAGTGTTATAGGCACAAAACTTTATTCGTATGTAGATGCAGATGATAATACATCTCTTGACGGATTATCTTTTTTTGAGAAGGTTCTGGCACTTATCTTTCAATATTTCAAAACATCCGGTAGGGAACAATATAACAAGGACAGACTTGAAGGTATGGTCTCCGAAGATCTCCTTGTTTTGCAGGCGGATCTTGTATCATTTATGAATAAAGCTCTTGAACCTATAAAGCAGGGAAGGCGGAAAAGTGTTGTTATTGAGATCGATTCCGTTTTTGCACCGGTGCTTAAAAATGTTTTGGAAAACAGTCGCTATAAAGATTACTACAATATTGAAATAGCAAAGTGGTCGAAAGTAGACTACAACATAAAATATACGATCGTAGTCATAATGAAAGCAAGGTGATGTATTGAGAATATATAAATTTATGTCGTTTATGATCTCTGTATCATTGATATTTTCAGCCGTACCCACTTTTGCCGCCGAGATGAGGTCGGACAATGCTGCTGTCATTGATTATCCATATAAAACTTATGATAACAGCGGGTTTATGGATGAAATAATGAAGCCCGATATTGAATATCCCGCAAACAGCGATGTTATTGACGAGGCGACTATCTCGGCGGCGCAAATGGTATCTATGAATGATATAAGCGGTTCATACTTTAGTTACTCCGCAGAAGAAACAAAAAAGCGAGGATGGGCATCTGCTGTACCGACAGCATATACCATTGTAGACTGGAGAATATTCAATTCAACAAGCAAGGCTGATATTTATGATGTTTTTCGTATTGCGGATGACAATAACGGTTACTTTATCCAGCAATCAGGATTTAACGTCGATCAGGAAACCAAAAGGGCGGTAAATATTCTCGGTAATAAGGCATTTATTCCCGAAAACATAGATATGGGGTCGGGTAAAGCTTATATAAACGAGATAACTCTCGATACGAAGATAAATAAAACCGAAGCACTTACTGCCATATATAAAGCTGTCGGAACGGAAGTGTTTATGCCACCAATCATATCTTACGGAAATCTTGACGGACAAGTTATATCAGACAGTGATTCGGGTAAAAAAGAGATAAAATATACCTCTCTTGCATCGATGGATATTGCACAGAGATATGCTTATTATGCTGTAGCTGCAAGAAATGCAAGGAATTATGTATATCAATCTTCAAACCTTGTGGAAGGGTATTTGTGGCAGGCTTTGCAGGATGGAGTTATATCATTTGAACATCTGAATGAAAACGGGCTGAGATTTTTAAAGAAATATCAGCAAGGAGAGTTTTCAAGACCTATAAGCACGGTAAACACAAAATCTGATGTAAATATGCAAAATGATATTTCATCTCCGGAAAGATTCAGCTTGGCTTATCTTGTTGGAATAAACAAGGCTGACGGAAGTAACAAAAGCAGTATAGGAAATCTTGTTTCAAGATATAGGCAGCCCGTTGCTTTTAAGAATGAGTCAATATCTCTTGTGGATTTGTGTGTTTTGTTATCTCAGGTCATGCACATTCAAGGTGAGGCTGTTATGACGGAAAGTGAGCAGAAAATGCTTACAGCGGCATATGGTTCGGCACTTCCCGAAAGTATGTCGGCAGAGTATTATAATACGATGCTCTATCTTGCCGCAAGAGGCATTATAGATGACAGCTATACGGCAGAAATGCTGTATAAACCACTTACTTGGCGTGATATGTACATATTGCTTTCCCGTGTAGCCGATAAAGATTCAAGGCTTACATTTAAAACAGTAACACTTCCTTATGATCTTGAAATGGCGGAAGACGGTTTTATGGCTGTTACTCCGGCTGTAACACAGCTAAGACCTATGGATATAGAAAGCAATATCGAAGATGGAACATATAAGGATATTTTTATAGAAAAAAATTCTTATACGACCTTCAAAAATAAGAACGGCAAGGAAACAGATCCGTTTATATCAAAGCAGTTCGCTTCTCCTATGCCGTCATACGGTGTTCTTATGGATAACAATTTCAAGGACAGCTACTATTGGTTCAGAATATATAATTCGGTACCTGTTCCGAGTTGTTATAAAGACGATTCTGCAAAGGATACCGTAATTATACCGACAACAAAACAGGCTGTGCATTGTTACAGTATTATGGCAGATGATTCTTCAAAGGTGCTATATGTTGAAAATACTTCCATAAATAATGGGATATATCAATATTACAATGAAGATGGGATATGCAAATACAACGGATATATGATAGAGCCGTCACAGCTTGCGACAATATCCGGCGTTGACGGGATAACACTTACGGCTGAAGATGATGAAAAGGTATCTGAGCAGGATAGTGTGCTATTTACATTCAAGCTTGGAAACAACATTGACCTTGACAGCATTTCCATAAATGGATTATCCAAGGCACAATGGACGGAATGTGAAAATATTTCTGTTCAAACTGAACTTGATCCGCCCGATGGCAAAGATAAATGCGAGGCTGTCTGGGTAGATTATAAATCTGAGGAAAATTTCGCAAAATTTGCAATATATGTTGAAGGCAATACCCCCGATAATTTTGAGGCTGTAGTTGCATCTAAAATACAATACAGCGGCGAGAGTGAGAATGGGAATTACCTTGCGTATGTAAAGCGAAATTCATCAAGGGATGTTTACTACAGTATAAGTTTCTTGAAAAAAGAACTTGGAGCTGTGCTTTATAAAAACTCCGATAATAACGGCTATGTTTTGCAAATGCCCGATGAGAAAATAATAATCGAATACAAAAATACCGGCGGGTGGCTTTGCTATTCCGGAAACAGCATATTGAAATTTAACAGTGCAATACCTGCGGTAAAGGAAATGGACAGGGAAGATACTGTAGACAGATACCTTGTTCACGGTCTTTTGGTGGAGCATTATTTAAGAGCAAATGCTAAGCGTGGCTGGTCGGCTTATGTCGGAACAGACGGGTATCTGCATATAAGTTCGGCTATGAACGATGCAGAGATGACATTTAAAAATGTCGGTGCTGTTACAAGCAATTTCCTTACACCTACGGATGGGAATTTATATGTTTCCGGTGCAGGTAATAATTCGTACTTATACGAGTACGAGGGACAGGGGACATATTGGCTTGATCTCAGAGGTGTGCCGTCGCCTATATCCAATTATATCGTATTTTGGGAGATAGGCGGAAGTACGGAAGCAAGAGCCGGTATCATATCCTTTGTACCGATGCTTGGAGAAGATGTAAAAGCAGATACAGATATTCTTAGTGATCTGTTATCACTCAGCAACACGAAAATAACACAAACCGACAGCTGGGGGCTTGAATATCTGAGTGCGATGAAATTCGGAAACGTCTTTGCCGAAAACAGCGATGATACAACAGTTATAGGCGGCTGGACTTTATCAAATTTACTTCGATATGATGATAAGACATTTACGCTTATGTATCAAGTACCCACAACAGATGGCATAGATTTATCGGGTGGATTAGCGGAAATTTATAAATATAAATCGAATTTCTCTGACAGCATAAAATGGCGGCTGCCTTATGTATACGAGAAAGACATAAATCGTGTCTGGTTTATGAATTTACCGCTATTATCCGATATGACAGCATATAAGGATGATGTGGATATCGCAGCAAACGGTGTTATGCGTGTAATGCGGGAGAATCCTTGGGTAGACAGGGTTATAAGTGTTTGCAAAGATAAAGATGCAGAGTATGAAAAAGCTGTACGGAAATGGTATCCCGTAATGCCTTTATCAGATCTTTTTACATCGGAAGTGAGCAAGGAAAAATCTTTTGAAAAAATGACATTTGCACAATTTCATTCAAAGTATGTCGATGCTGAAAGAACAAGCAATGCTGTGGCACTGATAGGACCGTATCAGCTTAGGATAAACGGTCTTTCAAGTGAAGCTGTCGAGTTTACCTTGAATGAGTTTGACGATGTACTTCCAAAGTGGGCTTGCAGCATATACGGAAACGAAAATAATGATAAGATCTCCGTAAAAGCGGATACTTTTGTAGTAAGAGCCGGAGATACCGATCTTTTTATGCCTGCAAAAAGCACCATGACTTATGACAGCAGAAAGAATGATTTTCAGCAGCTCAGTATGACGGCTGTGAAGCTGAACAGTGTATTCACAAACAGCCTGAAAGATATGATCGACCTTATATATCTCGAAGAAAAGGAACTTGATGAAAAATTTAAGGATGCAAACAGTATCGTTGCACTTATGTATTTATTTGCTGTGGCGGTGATACCGAGAATACTTTTCGGTTTTCTGTTTGTATTTCAGATACTTGCACTTTTGGTCAAGGTAAAGTATGTCAGACTTTTCTGTGAGAAAGTAGTTGATGTATATAAGATATTGACTTTCGGACGAATATCGTATGATAGGATCGACCCCATAAAGCTTTGGCTTACAGGTTCGGTGGGTTCGATAATTATTATCCTTATAAGCAGAAATTACGGTTCATATATAATAGCGAAGATCATAAGTCTTGTACTGCACTTGTTTGAAGGGTGATATATGGATACACATAACGCATTTCAGGACATAATCTCAAATGACAGATATTTGGGGGCATTGTCAAGTATTGAATCTATTGTGAAGGTCTCGGACAGGATCTTCATAATGATAATAACATTTTGCGGTTTTTTTATTATCTCGATAGCATTTCTGAAAAGCGTGCTTATAGCTCTTTATTGCTCATATCCGAGGCTTTTCGATAATATTGCGGAGATAAAACGAAATATGCAGGAGTCAAAAGGAAAAAGCCCTGCGGGATTGTTTCTTTTTATTCTCTCACTATTTATCCCTAATGTAAAAGCTCTTGTTGACGATGATGACGAACTGGGATTTGATATGAAAACTACCGCAATAAAAACAATAACATACGGTATTTGTATGGTTATGCTCGGAACGGTAATATATAACGGTATTTACAGAGATGCTTTGGGTAAATTTTCGGAATGGGGAGCGTACCTTTGTACGAACTATTTTCTGAAAATAGACCTTATAGGCAAAACTGACGAAATACTCGAACAGGGGAAGAATTATGATTTCTCCTACGGAGGCGATAAGCAGACTAACGCTGTCGGAAAAGTGGCGGAATCGGTATATAATAAACTGCGGGATCATTACGGAGATATTATATCGGAGAATCACCGCTGGACATTATGTCAAAACGTGGAAAATTGGGTAACGGCAAGACTTAACGGACAGGTAAGTGATTTTGAAGGTTATGCTACCGTATATTCTATGATGGGCGATGATAATTTCACACTTAAATACCAAGCGGATATAACCGTGGAAGATGCAGGTTCAAGCGTAAAAACGGCTACAAAATCAGCACAGTATATATTTACCTGCCCGACAAGAGAACTTGCGGGAGAGATAACTACAAAATCTCCCGAAGATGACACTTCTTATGTACGCCTTGTACTGTATTTTTCAAGGAAAGAAAAAGGTTTTTCGGGTGCACTTGCTCCTGTTGATGTAAGCGGTACTATCATATACAACAACAGTACGAACGAAACAACAATAACGCTTCCGATAAACGGTGATGACGGAATGGCTGTTCCGTCACAGATAACAATGGATGGGGAACTTTATAAGCATGATGGTGCGACAACTACCGATAAAGCGAAGTTTGTTTTCAGCGGAAAAGCTAAAAATTATACTTCCTTCAGTACATCAAGTGCCGAATCATCACCGTCAAAAACTGTTACAAATTACAGCTATAACGGTGCCAATACCAATGTTTATCTTGTTCAGTCGGACAGTACAAGTCATTTAGGTGTTCGTATACGCTCAAAAGGCGGCAGCTTCCTTTCATCTGTAAGCAAGTCCGATCTTAAGCTTGCATCACAGACAAGCGAGGAAGAAACAACATCAGAATAACAGACAGCTTAATTTCCTAAGCTAAATAAGACATCCTGTTCGGAGCATAGCAAAGTTTGTTATGTTCCGAACAGGATAACAAATATTTGAATTATTCTTATAACGGGAGTATTCAAATGGAAAAAAGAATTTTATGCCTTATTACGGTTATATTTATTATCCTGAATAATATTCCGACCTTTGCGGATGAAATATCGGATAATGAAAGGCTGGCGATACAAAGTCAGTATTCGGCAACAGTAAAAAAATACATACTCAATCGAAATACGGTAGAAAAAGTAGAAGACGGGCTTATTCTTGTTTCGGCACTATATCCCGAATACGATTTTACCGAAGTTATTGAGGAAGTAAAAGAGGATACAAAAAATATTTATGAACTGAAAAAATGTAAGAGCATATTTGAAAATGTACCCGAAAATGCGGATACTATGAAAATCTTATCCGAAG
>JAFUUG010000671.1 GCA_017483905.1 Bacillota bacterium | reverse complement strand
TATACAGAGCTTGGCAGAGTATGGAAGACAATTCCTCTCAAAAAGAGATTTACCGCATAAGAAATTACAGGGAAATTTATAGGTATCAACGTGCGGAGGCGGTTCTCAGCCATTACAAGCTGACAGACCCCGTTATGCTTGATTTGCGTGAAAGAAATCAGCGTGTTCGGCGGCATAATGAAAATATGGAAGAATATAAAAAGAAATTGCAGGACGAGCAATATAACCTGCACCAATATGAAATATTGTACGAAAATCTGCGGTATATTGCGGGAGAAAAGCCCAAAATCGAGAAAGATACTCCCAAAATCGAGGAAGAAGAACGCACAACAAGGCGGTCATATAACTATTGGGACAGATAAAAAATCTCCCGAAATTTCCTTGCAATATAACGATATATAGGTTATAATATAAGTATGCAGGGGATTTTTTTCACTGATTCCTTGTAGAAAACGGCATATACAGCAAATTAAGCAAAATAAAAAGGGTTGATATTATACAACACCGCCGAAAACATAATAATTAAGTAAACATATAAAAATAATCTGTCCGATTGGTAAATAATGGGGGGATTTTTCATTGACAAATTGTAAAATTTTTGTTAAAATTATGTCATAGTAATATTTCGGAAATGTTTTTGAAATAATACGGCAATAAAAATTTGCAAAAATATTTGAAAAAGGGGTTGACAGTTCGGTATTTATAATCAGACAGACAGACAGCATAGCATTACTGCGCCCATTTTTAATTTCATATCCGTGATAATACAAGCGTACCCACTGGGATGAGTGTTTCCTTTTGTGTGCGTTTTTGTGTTATAAAATAAAAAAATATAAAGGAGGACGTTAAGTCTTATGAAACAAAAAATTTTAAAGCTTGCTGCGGCATTTGCTGTGGCTGCGGCAGCGGCGGCTTATCTGCCCGTTATTGCGCCTGTGTTTGACACGGCGGCAGTGGTGGAGGCTGCAACAACGATAAACAACAGTAACGTCACCGAAAATATGACGCTGAATGACGGAGACACGATAGACAATTTAATTGTTACCGGCGGTACAAAGGATAATCCCGTTATAATAACAATAAACGGTACGGTGACTTTGAACGCCTCAAATGATTCTATCCACAAAAATTTATGTGTGGCAAACGGCGGAAGCGTTAAAATAGTAGGAGGAGAAAACGCTGTAATAAAAGTAAAAGTTGGTTCGAGACCGTCTATTGGTTTTCAGTACTACACCGGCAACTTTGATGAAGTTGTAAAACCTGCATATTTTACAATGGAAAATATAAAAATAGTTCAGGATACCAAGAATTCGACATCTGCATATGGTTTAATTGCTGCGGGAAACGGTATAACAACTTTTAGAAATGTAGAGATAACTGAGTTTACCGCACCGCTCAAAACTATTATTTTTCCGGCATTTTATTGTACACATACAAGTACATCAAACGGAAACGGCGGAAGTACCAATACATATTATCCCGCCACAATAAATTTGGATAATGTAAATATTCATGATAACTCAACAAGCCAAAATATTGTGGGCTATCAGGAAGGTAATGGCTCGGGTTATTCAACTGCCGGTCCGGCTGTTATAAATATTTACGGTGAGAGCAAAATAATAAATAATAAATCGTTAGGGGCTGTTGTTGTTGCCGCAGTGGGAAAAGACAGAAGCGTATTAAATATATATAACGGCGAGATTTCAAACAATACCACAAGCACATCATCGACTGATTATAGGGTCGGCGGTGTTTTGGTTCAGGGCGTTGTAAATATTTACGGCGGTAAAATAAACAATAACGCAGGGTCAGGAAATAACGGCGGCGGAGTTACGATAGGGTCTTACGGTACACTGAATATGTATGACGGCGAAATATCGGGCAACACTTCACAGTATTCGGGGGCAGGAATTTTCTGTTACCGAGGTAATTTGAATTTGTACGGAGGAACTATAACCAACAACGAAACACAAAAAAACGGCGGCGGTATATACAATGCGTTTAACAATACCTGTGATTTTAATATTTCTCCTAAATCCTCATATACTTATACAGACCAAAATGGCAACAGTATAACTAAAACAGTAACCGATCCCAAAGTGATAATAACAGGAAATAAGGCAGCAGGTGTCGGCGGAGGAATCGTATTTAATGCCGAAAGCAAACCGTTGGTCATTACCGGTGCTAATATTGATTGGGGTGACGGAACGACCGAACATGTTGATATAGATCCCGGTTCAACGGTTTATAATGCTGGTAGTTTGAGAATCGCAGGTAATGTTCAAATACATGATAATACATCTACAAGCAATACAGGTGATAATTTGTTCATTACATCTTCTCCGGTATTTGTAACAGGCGATTTGGAAGGAAGCAATATTTCTTACAGCGTTTATAATAAAATAGATGCATCCGCAGTTTTGCAGGAAGGACAGGTAACAGGCAATTACAAGTTATATAACCCTTCGGCTGGTATAGATACTTATTTCCATAACGATATGGGCGACAGTTATAAGCAGGTATCGGGAAAAGGTTTAAACCACAGTGATGAAGAGATATGGGCGGTAAAAAATGCGACGGTCGCAAGTACATATACAGCCCTCGTAAATGATACCAATTTGGGATACTGCACGGATACGGCGCATCAAAAAACCTACATAATCTACGGCTTTACACCCGAATCCGAAAAACAGGTTTCCGACTATGAATATATTGCGTTTTATAATAAGTCGGGCGATACAAAAATCGCTCCCAATACAACAGATTCACTGCCAGAATATATAAACGCTGACGGTGATATAAACACTGTCTATACAAGCATAAAATTCAACGGTGATGCCAACGATATACTGTCAAACGCTACTGTAGGCAAGGGTTATATCGTTGCAATTGCAATAGACGGCACGGCTGCACCCGATGCAAGCAAATTTTATGCCAAAGCAGCATTATTGGCAGATACACAAAATGGACAATAATTAAAAAGTAAAGGAGAACAAAATGAAACAAAAATATATATCACCCGAATGTGAGATAATAAGGTTTGAGTCAGAAGATGTGCTCACAGCATCGGGAGTTGATGCGTTAGGATACGATGATGAACAAGAGGGTTTTGCAGATTTCAGCGGGACTAATTTCCGCTGATAGTGATTTTTCATTTCAATTCATTCCCCCTTTCTTTATATATGGGTGGCACGGTAAAATGTGCCGCCCGTTTTTTTGTAAAATTTACAATTTGTTCACATTATGTAGGGACAGGAGTCAGACACCTGTCCTGTATAAAATTCATTGTCACGGACTTTAAACTTCCGTCTGTATGATAATTATACTCTACAAAGATACCGTCAGGCAAGTATTTTTTTATGAAGTTTTAACAATATATTTTGCCGCAAGGCAACAAAAAAGGGTTTGGGAATTTCCCAATGAAAATAGGTATGCGTAAGCATACAGACGCACGTGGCAGTCCACTTTTTAAATTAAAATATCAATTTGTGATTGATATTGAAAATTTTAAAGTGGGCGTCCAAGTGCTGTGGTTCCTCTTCTTAAAAATTAGACTTAAAAAATGCACTTTTTATAAAAAAAGAAACACCGCCCCAGCCGAAAGTCATAGCCCACACAGGCTATGGCATTCGGCGCACAAGGGGGCGGCAAGCCACGCTTTTTAATCGTCAAGGAAAGCCGCATAATTTTTTATGACAATACCCTCCGTACCTTTTTTCACAACGGCGGGGTTATCCAAAGCGGCAGTCTTGTATGAATTGTAATACTCGTTTGCTTTATCTTCTATTGCGGTTTTCGCTTCGTCATTGTCAACCTTTTCCATATCAGATTTAATCTCCGCTGTTTTGTTCTTTGCAGCAAACCATTCCCGCATAAACTTCTTTAAAAACCCGTCTTTAAATTTCAAAGCAACATTATCTTCTGTTTCAAACAGTTCCATATCTATTGCATTGTCAAGCATAAAAAGCAAGGCGGCAACTTCGCCTGCGGTAGATATTTCAAATTCATAAAATACACTGTCTGAAACTTGCAGACCTGCGGCGATCTTTTTTAATTGGTCGGGCTTGGGATTTCTTATGCCCAGCTCATATTTTCTAATCGTAGCCGAGATAATTCCGCAAGCATCGGCAAGCTGATTTTGTGACATACCTCTGTATAATCGGAACGCTTTTATTTTTTCGCCTATCGTCATTTCATTCAACCCCACTTCATAAAAATTTTTCTTTTAAACTTATCATAACACACAGACACAAAAATGTAAAGAATTTTAAAATTTACTCTTGACAAAGACACAAATGTGTAGTATTATAATATTTAAGATAAGACACATTTGTGTATTGTCTTATGGGATAAAAAAATAAAGGCTAAAAAATTTAAAGAAGGGGGGACTTTAAATGGGGGAGAATTTAAAAGTCAAAGTTACTTTACCCGATAAGGTTTCGGAGGTCATAAAGCAGCAGAAAATAAATACGCTGTACGATCTGTTGAGCAAGCCTGCCGCAAAAAAGGCAAGTTAAAATTTTCTTGAAGATGAAAGCCGATTATGCTATACTGTATGTGTAGTACAAAATCGGCTTTTCATTCTATTATAGTTAGAAATTAGAAAGGACGATTTTATATGAAGAAAACAAAAAATAAAATATCAGATTACAAGATAACAGCTATCTATGTGCGCCGTTCGGTCAGCGATAAGGACAAGGATAACAATTCTCTTTCCATTGATGCACAAAAAGCGGAATGTATAAAGTATGTAGGCGAAAACGAAAACTACCGCATTTACTGTGATGATGGAAAAAGCGGCAAGGATGCAATCCATCGCCCTGCATTTATGCAGATGATGAGCGATGCAAAAGAGGGATTGATCGCAAGAATTATCGTGAAAAAGTATGACCGTTTCAGCCGAAATATGCGGGAATATCTTAACATCACAAACGAGCTTGATAATCTCGGCATAAGCGTTTATTCCCTTACGGAGCCGTTTAATACCGCTACAAAAGAAGGTCATATGATGCGTAACAATCTCCTTAACTTTGCCGAGTTTGAACGTGAAACGATAGCCGCAAGAGTGGCGGACGCATATAACACAAAAGCAAGAGAAACAGGCTTTTATCAAGGTGGAAAAGTTTATTACGGCTTTGTTCCCGAAAGAAGAACTATCAACGGCAAAACGGGTTCGGTGCTTGTTCCGTCGGAACAAGCGGAAGCAGTAAGAATTGCTTATGACATTTATCAGCACAGCAATACTTCACTTCAAGATGTGATAAATTATTTCAACGAGCATAACATAAACTGCTGCGTTCCAAATTCAAAAAGAAGAAAGCCAAATCTTGACAGAAGTCAAATTTCCTGCTTTCTTCGCAATCCGCTTTATGTCAGAGCAGACCAAAATGTATATCAATATTTTTCTTCACTGGGATATGAAATGCTTGATGATATTGAAGCGTATGACTCAATTCACGGTCTGTTTTGGCACACAAACGCAGACGGGAGCAAATTTATAAAGGTTGCTTACCACGAGGGACTTGTCGATTCAAAGGTGTGGCTTGCGGTGCAAGATAAAAAGAGCCATAACCAGCGAATACCGCATAACCGTGAAGCATTGAATTCTTGGCTTATAGGCTTAACAAAATGTGCGCACTGTGGTTATGGTCTTAACATTATGTATAGTTGGAACACAAGTCACACTATCCAATGGCGGTACTATATGGATACGGGTGCTTATCGTGCAGCAGGTTGTTTGAGCAAGCGTTTGAAAACTCGCCCCGATGAAGTGGAAAACGCAGTTTTCAAGGCTATGAAAGAGCGTATCGAACAGCTTGAAATTGCCAAAAAAGAAAGTGAAAAGCCCGACAGCAAGACCGAAAGCATTAAGGCGGATATAATAAGGCTTGACGAGGAAATAAGCAAACTTTTGGATAAACTTG
>JAFUUG010000670.1 GCA_017483905.1 Bacillota bacterium | reverse complement strand
TAAATATCTCTGTAATCGTTTTCCAAGTTATCATATAAATATTTATATTCGTTGCTGTTAGGCTTTGCGGGGAGTGAATCGTAGATGGATTTTATAAAGTAAGCACAGCGAACAGACAGACCGTCATCGACTAACTTTTGATAATCGGGTTTTTCCCATATATATTTTTTTGCGATATATTTTTCTTTTTCAATATCTGTCCATTCTTTTGTGTCTGCTGCTGTCAGACTGCCTTTTTTCTCAAATAAATCTTTTCTTGCACCGCCTATCTTTTCTCCGAAATCTTCTATTTTTTCCCTCGCCATATATTACACCTCCGATATAGATTCAAACAGCCACATATCCTCGTTTACCTCAAAAAGTGTTATAAATGTTGTATGCCCTTGACTTTCAATACCTATCCCGATAAGCATTTCAAAAAAGATAAAATATCCGCTGCCATTAAATGTGGCTGTGCCGTTTTCTGTGTCAAGTTCCAAAATGCCTATAATGTCCTCGTTTTCGATTTTATGATTTACAACATTTTCGGTAGTGTTTATTATTCTTGCGTTTATATATCTCTCCATTTCAAGTCCTCCTTGTGTGCAAAAGAAAAAGCCTGTCGGTTAAAACAGGCTCTCTCTTATATATTTCTTGTATTCAGTTAGCAGCGATAAGCGGTAAATAGGTAAATGTTATCTCATCAAGTACATATATGAAGTTATCATCTTCTCTCCATTTAGGGTAGTAGCTTTCATCATTGGGATTGAAAACTTCTTCATTCATATTGATTTTTACATTTCCCGATTGTATATCCGCTATGATCTTCTCTATAAATTCCGCTTGCTTTATACTTGTTTCCGTTGGAATTACATTTCCATCCTCGTCAAAGTCCGTAAGTTCACCGTAATAAATATTATCGTTATCCATTTTGTTCCTCCTCACTTGTGTTGTCGGAATAGGCGGTGTAAACCATATCTTCAAGCACTATTTCACGCACTCGGCTACGCAAGTTTTTTCTTCTGCCTACCCATTCCAACATATTAGTATCTTTTAATTCTTCCGTAATGCCATCTGATTTGCTCATTTTCGCCATAAGCTTATCTTCTTCATCATAACATACTTTATCTATGTAAGCTAAATGAAGATCAAGAATATTATTTTTTTTAAGTTTTTCGTAAACAGTCGGATAGTTGTATTTTAGATAATCTTTTCTTACCTTTCCGTAATCGTCATACACAAATATTGTATTTGTCGGCAATTCTGCAATCCGAAGGTATACGAGAGCGCCTTCATCAAGTGCATAAACAAAATTGTTTTCATATTTCCATCTGAGATAAAGTTCTTCCGTATATTCCGAGTAATCGGAAAAATTTATAACATCAGAACCTTTCGCCAAAGCCGTTACGATTTTCTTGAGTAGTTCTGCTTGCCTGTCATTAAACTGTTTTTCGTCAAAAATAAACTTCAATTCTTTCTCCATAGCTATTCCTCCTTGTTTTGTTGGCAGACTTTCGTAATTAAATCCGCCCATAATGTTAATCGTTTGCCTGATAATCGTTATCTATCATAAGCACCTTGTAGCCGTTTCTTGCAAGTCCTGTTCCGAGATTTAGAGTCACCGAAGTTTTACCGACACCGCCTTTTTGATTTGATACTGCTATGACCTTTGACATTTTATGACCTCCTTAAAAAGTCTTGTTTTACAATAACCACTCAATGAGTGATTTGCTATGTTTGCATTATACCACTCAATGAGTTACTTTGTCAATACCTAAATTTATTTTTTGTTGACTTCAAACTCAATGAGTGTTAAAATAGTCAAGAGGTGGGGTTATAATGACGATAAAAGAAATACGCAAACTAACGAATTTATCTCAAGCCGATTTTGCACATAAATACGATATACCCAAACGAACGATCGAAAACTGGGAAACGGAAAATGAAAAAAATAAGCGTGAATGTCCTCCTTATGTTGCAAAAATGCTTGAGCGTTTGGTAAAAATAGACTTTAATATTGCCGATGATGAAACGAAATAAGCAACAAAAAAAAGAAAATCAAAGAATAGTATCAATCATATCTTCATTTTCTTCTGTATTTGCAGCTTCATCTGATGTTGTATCATCGGCTGTTATTTTATTTTCGAGCAGCTCTTTTTCAACAAAATACCTATACATTTTATCTGTAATACCGTTTTTCTGACGCATTTTAAGAATATTATACCATTCGTTCAAAAAATCGGTTATTCGCTGATTTTTGAACGATATGTAGGTCACATCCTCCTTTTTACCGAGGTAGATATTGTTTTGGTCTGCTTGCAACAGTATATATGTTATAATCGCTGATTCGGTATTTCTGCCATTTGCGATATTCTTCACTATCTGTTTTTCAAGGTTTGGTTTTGGCTCTTTTTTCTTTGTTTTCTTTCCGAATAATCCCATTTTAACGCTCTCCTTTATTGATTGGCTTTGACGGTGCTTTTCCGCTTTTTTCGATATCGTCCTTTGTTGTTATTTCATTCTTCGCTTTACTATCCGCAGCATTTTTGAAGAAGCCGAAGCTATCGTCAAGTGATGGTTTTTTTGCTTTATCTTTCTTCTCTGCCGAAACTTCTTCGTGTTTCTTCGGTGTCATTTTTTCCTGTAT
>JAFUUG010000669.1 GCA_017483905.1 Bacillota bacterium | reverse complement strand
TTTTTCCTCCGAATCGAATGAAAACTGTGAATGTAAATGATAATCAGCTATAAACAACATTATCCCTCCGTCACTTTAAAGCTTGCAAGCACAGCATCCGCTTTATTCTCTATCTCCGAAAAATATTCCGCATTTTCTCCGTATATTCTGAAAGCATAAACGTTCTCTTCGTTCTTTGTAACTATAAGAGCTTCCTCACTGTCGCTTTCAAGGTCTTCCTTTGCCGTATATTCGGGCAGTTCCTTTACCGTTATCCAGTATCCGTCAAGTCCGTCAAGCTTTGCTCCCGAGTAGGTAACCTCCCCGTCTTTCACAAGTGAGAGATAATACTGCGCCGCATTGTCAAGGGTTTCCCCCTCCTGACTTTTTCTTGCCATCACTTCGATATGCCCTATAGAGCTTCCGTCATCTTTTGTATATGCGGCATAATCAAGCCGGCAGACTTCATCGGGTCCCGCCGGACCTATCTTCCATTCGTTTCCGTATTCGAGAGTAAATTTGTATTCTTCATTTTTATATACCCCCTCCGAAACACACCCCGTAAGTATCATTACAGTTATTACGGCAGCAACCGAAAAAATTTTTTTCATATTTAAAGCACTTCCCCGATTTATAATAAACGATAAAATTATTTGTACTTTATTACTTTATTATAATTTTAATTTTATATCCCCGATTTGTCAAGTATAATGAATATTTATCCTCAAATTTGAAAAAAATATTACAAATATAAAAAACAATAGACAAAACAAAAAAAATGGTGTAAAATAAAGGAAATCGGTTTCTTAATCATTATACCGATGTATCAATTTTTTATGTATGCTCAGTATGGAAACATACATATATAACATTTTAGGAGGAAATTACAATGGGTTTATATGAAGAATGGTTTAAAATAGCTTATACAAAAGACGGACAGACCAATAAAAAATTATGGGATGAGTATGTTCCGAAAGAACAGAAAATATATGAATATATCCTTGAAAACAAGGTAGAATCTATGGATACTACCGTAAAAGAACTCTCGGAAAAATTCGATATGTCCACTCAGTTCATAGCAGGTTTTATCGACGGTATCAATGATACTCAGGAAAATAAGGTCGATATGGAAAGTCTTACAGAGGACAGCAAGATCTCCCTCAAGATAGATTTTGAAGTTTTATATAAGAAAATGGTCGAATACAAAGCCGATAACTTATACAATCTTCCACAGTGGAAAAATATATTCTCGGAAAATCAGCTTAAAGTATTTTACAAAAATCAGAAAAATTCAAAAACTTATGTCAGAGAAGAGAAGATCGGCAGAAACGATCCATGTCCATGCGGCAGCGGTAAGAAATACAAGAAGTGCTGTGGTATGAATTGAAAACGGAATTTGCAAAGCTTGACGGCACAGCAGATGAAGAAATATATCATCGTGCCTCACAGATAATAAACAGCGGCGGACTTGTGGCATTCCCGACGGAAACAGTCTACGGTCTGGGAGCAAATGCCTTTGATGTTGCCGCCTGTAAGAAGATATATGCCGCAAAGGGTCGTCCCTCGGATAATCCCCTCATCGTGCATATTTCGGATATAAAGGACTTATATCCGCTCATCAGCGGTATAAGCGAAAAAACACAAAAACTGATAGATGCTTTCTGGCCGGCACCTCTTACGGTCGTTTTCAGAAAATCCGGTGTTATCCCTTATGAGATAACAGGCGGACTTGAAACGGTCGCTGTGCGTTTTCCGAAAAACATATTCGCCGCACGTTTCATAAAAGCGTGCGGTGTACCTATTGCCGCACCAAGTGCAAATTCTTCGGGAAAACCAAGTCCGACGCACGCTTCCCATGTTCTTTTTGACCTTGACGGAAAAATAGATATGATAATAGACGGCGGACACTGTGAATTTGGTCTTGAATCCACAATAGTCGATGCCTGCGGTGATACTCCATATCTTTTAAGACCCGGCTCTGTCACAAAAAGCATGATAGAAGACGTAATAGGACATATAGAAATAGACAAAGCAGTGCTTTCACCTCTTTCATCGGGTGAAAAGCCCAAAGCTCCGGGAATGAAATATACTCATTATTCACCGGAAGCAAATGTGACCATCGTAAGCGGAAGTACCGAAAAAGTTGCATCTTTCATAAACGAAAAATTAAAATCGGACAGTTCAGCCTGTGTCATCGCCTCCGAGCAGACAAGCTCCCTTTACGATACGGAAAATCTCCTTATAATAGGTGACAGAAATATTCCAAAGACAATAGGAAGCAATCTTTTCAAAATGCTTCGTAAATGTGATTATCTCAATTTTTCTTCCGTATACTGCGAATCTTTCGATGACAGCGAAGAGGGGCTTGCCATAATGAACAGACTTAAAAAGGCAGCAGGCTATAATATAATCAACCTTTGAACATAATTTAGGAGTTAAAAAAATGAAAATTGCCATCGGCTGTGACCACGCAGGTCTTGAATTAAAAGAAAAAGTCGTTAAACATTTACATGAAAGAAACTATGAAGTCATCGACATGGGTACAAATACCCCTGATTCCGTCGATTATCCCGTTTACGGAAAGAAAGTCGCTCATGCCGTTACGCAAGGCAGTGCCGATTTCGGGATCGTTATATGCGGAACGGGCATAGGCATCTCCATTGCCGCAAACAAGGTAAAAGGCATAAGAGCAGCCCTTTGCCATGATGTATTTTCCGCAAAGGCAACAAGAGAGCACAATAATGCAAATATTCTTGCTATGGGTGCAAGAGTAATAGGTATCGGTCCTGCACTCGAAATAGTAGATGCCTTTCTTACGACACCGTTTTCAGAAGGTGAACGTCATATAAAAAGAATCAATATGTTAGAAGAGGAGTGAATATAATGAGTGAACTTCATATAGTCGATCATCCGCTTGTAAAAAATAAACTTGCACTTCTTCGCAACTCAAAAACAGGAAACAAAGAATTTCGTGAGTTAGCCTCCGAGATCGCCATGCTTATATGTTATGAGGCTACAAAAAATTATCCGACAGAGAGAATAAATGTTGATTCTCCTATGGGAGAAGTAGAATGTGAAGTCCTTAGCAAAAAAATAGCTGTTACAGCAATTTTGAGAGCAGGACTCGGCATGATAGACGGTATACTCGATCTTATCCCGAATGCCAATGTCGGTCATATCGGACTTTATCGTGATCCCGACACGCTTCTTCCGGTAGAATATTTCTGCAAACTTCCCGTAGATGCCGCAGAATCGGAAATGCTTCTTGCAGACCCTATGCTTGCAACAGGCGGTACGGCATCTTCCGCCATAACATTTTTAAAAGAGCGTGGTGTAAAGAATATTAAATTTCTCTGCCTTATCGCATCTCCCGAGGGAGTCAGAAAATTATCCGAAGAACATCCCGATGTTGAAATATACACTGCATCTCTTGATATCGCTCTTAATGAACAGGGCTACATACTTCCGGGACTCGGAGATGCAGGCGACAGACTTTTCGGCACTAAATAAGGGAGTGATGACCTTTGGAACATGATTGGATGCTTTATCTTGCAGCCTTTTTCTCGTCTTTTGCCGTCAGTCTGCTTGCGACCCCTTTTGCAAAAAAAGTTTCCTACAGACTCGGTGCAATAGACTATCCGAAATCAAGAGGACTTAATAAAGAACCAATGCCCCGAATGGGCGGACTTGCCATGGTACTCGGTTTTGCATTTACGCTTGCTCTTTTGGCGATATTTTTGCCGGAGCTTCGTACAAAACAAGTTCTCGGTTTCTTTGCAGGCGGCATAGTAATAGTATTTCTCGGAATGATAGATGATGTTTATGAGCTTAGTGCAAAATTCAAATTCTGCGTACAGATCTTCGTTGCCTGTATCGTTGTTTTCAGCGGAACGAAAATAAATGTCATAATGTGGCCTATGTGGGAGTATCTGCGCCCTTTCAGTTCTATCATAACGATTTTCTGGATCATAGGACTTATAAATGCCGTTAATCTCATTGACGGTGTTGACGGTCTTGCGGCAGGTGTTACCTCGATAGCATCGCTTTGTCTTATGATACTTTGCATAATATCTGGTACGAGCATAGCCGTTGTTTTCACTGCTGCGCTTGCAGGTGCATCTCTCGGCTTCCTTCCGAGAAATTTCAGTCCGGCGGAGATCTATATGGGCGATACCGGCTCGACATTTTTAGGTTATGTTCTTGCAGTTTCCTCGTGTATAGGTGTATATAAGAGTTATGCACTGCTTTCCATAATAATAGCCGTTCTTGCTATGGCACTTCCTATCCTTGATACGCTTTTTGCAATGATAAGACGTGCTGCCAGCGGAAAGCCTATAATGCAGGCAGACAGAGGACATCTTCATCACCGCCTTATAGATAACGGCTACTCACACAAGCAAACCGTCATCATACTCTATACCCTCAGCATATTAAGCGGAACGATCGCAATTCTTATTGCGATAAAAGATTTCAGGGCAACGATAGTTGTTCTCCTCTCCGTTCTTATAATAGCTATGATATTCTATGTATATAAACTGCGAATTGAAAAAGCGGCGGAGGCGGAGGCAGAAGCAAATAACAATGATGACGATGATGATTTTTAATATATTTACCAGGTCAAAAAAAGATGGAAAGCTCTTGTTTCCGTCTTTTTTTCGTAATTTGCAAGCGTATGAACAGACCGTAAAATATATCGTATCGATAAAAGATGTATCTTTGAGCAGCAATATTTTATTTTGCAAACAATTCGCCCCAAAAAGTTTCAAAAAATAATTGCATTTTTCCTCAAAAAATATTATAATTTAAAGTGAATGTGTTTTTACATACTATCTAATATTTCAGAAAGAGGTTATATTTATGCAAAAGCTTGATTTAATGTATACCGGCAAGGCAAAAAAAGTTTATTCAACAGATGACGAAACATTATGTATATTTGAATACAAGGACGATGCCACAGCATTCAACGGTGAGAAAAAAGGTTCTTTCGAGGGCAAAGGCATCATCAATAACAAAATGGCAAACATCATTTTCAGACTTCTTGAAAAAGAGGGCATCAGAACTCATTTCGTAGAACAGCTAAGCGACAGAGAGACCCTCGTAAAAAAAGTCAATATAATTCCTCTTGAAGTCATAATAAGAAATGTAGCTGCCGGTTCTTTCTCAAAGAGATACGGAGTAAAAGAAGGTACTGCACTTGAATCCTCCACTATAGAATTCAGCTATAAGAACGACGATCTCGGCGATCCTCTTATCAATAGCTACCATGCTGTTGCCCTTGGTATCGCCACAAGAGAAAATATAGAAGAGATCAAAACTCTTGCATTTAAAATAAATGATGCACTTAAAAAGATATTTATAGAGATCGGCATCAAGCTCATTGATTTCAAGATCGAAGTCGGCTTTGACTCGGAGGGAAACATTATCTTATCCGATGAAATATCTCCGGATACCTGTCGTCTTTGGGATGCCGAAACAAACAAAAAACTTGATAAGGACAGATTCAGATTCGACCTTGGTGAATTTGGTGACGTTTATCACGAAGTTTTTAACAGACTTGTTGAGAAATACGGTGAATAATTTTAAGGAGGCTTGTTTTAATGGCTAAACTGCACGAAGAATGCGGTGTATTCGGTATATACGACCCTGCGGGAGATTGTGCCAATACCACTTATTACGGTCTTGTTGCACTTCAGCACAGAGGTCAGGAAAGCAGCGGCATCGCAGTAAATAACAACAGAGATATCTCCTACTATAAGGATAACGGTCTTACAAACGAGGTCTTCAACGAAGAGATCCTTGCAAAACTTCCCGGCACTATGGCAGTCGGTCATGTCAGATATTCCACAGCAGGCGGCAGCGGCAGAGAAAATGCCCAACCCCTTGTTCTCCGCTATGTAAAGGGAAATCTTGCCATTGCGCATAACGGTAATATAACAAATACGGACGAACTCAAATCCGAATTTGAAAGAACCGGTGCTATCTTTCAGACAACGGCAGATACGGAAGTAATAGCCTATCTTATCGCAAGAGAGAGAATAAATGTAAAGAGCATAGAAGAAGCTGTAAAAGTCGTTATGAGAAGAGTAAAGGGTGCCTATTCGCTCCTTGTCATGAGTCCCGAGAAACTCATTGCCGCAAGAGACCCTTGGGGATTCAGACCACTTTGTATAGGAAAGCGTGACGATGCAATAATATTTGCCTCCGAAAGCTGCGCCTTTGATTCTATAGACGCAGAATTTAT
>JAFUUG010000668.1 GCA_017483905.1 Bacillota bacterium | reverse complement strand
TTATCAAATCAAAATAAAAAAATAAAAAAAAGGTATTGACAAAATCAAAAAGGGTGTGTATAATTAATTTTGTAAAATTCAATTGCATAAAATTTGATTAAGGAGGAAATGAATATGAATGTATATGATTTTAAGGTAAAAGCACAGGACGGCTCGGAGGTTTCTTTATCGGATTACAAGGGAAAAGTTCTTCTGATAGTTAATACTGCAACGGGATGCGGCTTTACTCCGCAATACAGTGATTTACAGGACTTATATGAAGAATTCAACGAAAAGGGATTTGAGATACTTGATTTTCCTTGCAATCAGTTTGCAGAACAAGCACCGGGAAGTGATGAAGAGATACACACATTCTGCACGGGAAGATTCGGGATAACATTTCCGCAGTTTTCAAAAATAGATGTAAACGGGGAAAATGCGATACCGCTTTATAAATGGCTTACGGAGAATACAGAGTTTAAGGGATTTGACAAACTCAATCCTTTAAGCCTTGTGCTTTCTCAGGCTGTCAAAAAATACGACAAGGACTATAAGTCAAACGGTTCGGTGAAATGGAATTTTACGAAATTCCTTATCGACAAAGAGGGAAATATAGCAGAGAGATATGAACCTACTACGGCAGTTAAAAAGATAAAAGAAAAATTAGAGGAGATGATCTGATATGTTTCATTATGATTATAAAACTCAGTTTACTTGCGCTCAATTGATAAGCCTTGATCTCGATGATGAAAACAAGATACACAATGTTAAATTTTTAGGCGGCTGTGACGGAAATCTGAAAGCGATAACTTCGCTTGTGGAGGGTTTTACGATAGAAGAACTTGAAAATAAATTAGAGGGGATCAAATGCGGAAGAAAGCCGACTTCATGTTCGGATCAGCTTGTAAAGGCAGCTAAAGAGGCTTATTCGCACGCACAGGCAAGATAATAAGGCGGGGAATAAAATGGAGAGTAAAGATTATGAACAGCTGAAGCTGAAAAATCAGTTATGTTTTCCGCTTTATGTATGTTCAAAGGAGATAATACGAAGGTATACACCGTTTCTTGAAAAGGTGGATCTGACGTATACGCAGTATATAACGATGATGGCGATGTGGGAGCATAAAAAGCTGACTTCAAAACAGCTTGGAAAAATAATGTATCTCGATTCGGGTACACTCACTCCGCTGCTAAAAAAACTCGAAACAAAGGGATATATTACAAGGAGCCGCTCGGAAAATGACGAGAGGAATCTTATAATAGAGATAACCGAAGAGGGAGAAAAGCTTAAAGATATTGCGGCGGATATTCCGAAGGGAATGTCTGCCTGCATTTCTTTGAGCGAGGAAGAGGCAAAATGTCTTTATTCTGTTTTATATAAAATGATAGATAACTTCAAGGAGAACTGACATGAGGATAGGAAAGAAAATTTTTAAGGCGGATAAGACTTACATAATGGGCATACTGAATGTTACGCCCGATTCGTTTTCCGACGGCGGCAGATTCAACGATATAGGCAAGGCACTTAAAAGAGTGGAAGAGATGACAGAAGAGGGAGCGGATATTATTGATATAGGCGGAGAGTCAGCAAGACCGGGATATACGAAAATATCCGATGATGAAGAGATCGCAAGGATATGCCCGATAATAAGGGAAATAAAGAAAAATTTTGATATATGCGTATCCGCCGATACATATAAAAGCTCTGTTGCGGCTGCGGCTGCGGAATCGGGGGCAGATATGATAAATGATATATGGGGGCTAAAGTATGACGATAAAATGCCCGATATAATAAAAAGGTACGATATGTCATGCGTTATAATGCACAACAGAGATAATACCGATTACGGCAATTTCATGGAAGATGTTATCTCGGATCTGAAATATTCGCTGGAGCTTGCAAAAAAGGCAGGAATAGAGGACGATAGAATAATTATTGACCCCGGTGTCGGATTTGCGAAAAGTTATGAGCAGAATTTAGAGGTAATAAAAAGGGTCGATGAACTGAAAGTACTTGGTTATCCCGTTATGCTTGCGGCATCGAGAAAATCGGTAATAGGGCTTACGCTTGATCTGCCGACAGAAGAGAGAACAGAGGGAACTATTGCGACAAGCGTGATAGCGGTGATGAAAGGGTGCAGCTTTATAAGGGTGCATGACATAAAGGAAAATAAACGTGCTGTAATGATGACGGAAAAAGTGATGAGGTAATTTAATTGGATAGTATAAAAATAAGTGACCTTGAAATATTCGCTTCTCACGGGGTTCTTCCCGAAGAAAATGTGCTTGGACAGAAATTTGTGATAACGGCTGAAGTTATGACGGACTTTTCAAGATGCGCAAAAGATGATGATATAACAAAAACCGTGAATTATGCTCAGATCTGTGAAGATATTGAGAAGTATACAAAAGAAAATATATTTAAGCTGATAGAAACGCTTGCCTATGGAATCGCAGAAACAATACTAAAAAAATATGATGTATACTCGGTAAAGGTGACGGTCAAAAAGCCGTCTGCACCGATAAAATTTCATCTCGATACGGTGAGTGTGACAGCAGAAATGAAATGGAACGAGGCGATAATTGCTCTCGGTTCAAATATGGGAGATAAAGAGAGCTACCTTAATTATGCGGTGGAGAAGATCGGAAATGATGAGTGCTGCAAGGTGATGAGGGTGTCTTCATTTATAACGACAGAGCCTTACGGGGATGTTGAGCAGGATGATTTTTTGAATGGGTGTATGAAGATAAGGACTTTATATTCTCCGAATGAACTGCTTGATATGCTTCATAGGATAGAAAATGAATGCGACAGGAAGAGGATCGTTCGTTGGGGACCGAGAACGCTTGATCTTGATATTATTATGTATAATGATGATGTGATAGATGAAGAGGAACTGACGATACCTCATATTGAAATGACGAAAAGGACTTTTGTGATGATACCGCTTTGTGAGATAGCACCGTATAAAAGGCATCCTGTGAGCGGAAAAACGATGACGGAAATACTTGATGAACTGCGGAGAGTATAAAAATGGAAGAAAAAATAATAAATGCTGTCAAATACGGGGAAGAATTACTAAAAGACAATAATGCAGAAAAAATTGCGGGAAAACTTGAATATTTCAGAAGACAGATAGCTATATTTCAGCATGAAAGGTTGATACATCTTATCGTTACAGTGACATTTGCGATAATTGCATTTATGACAATGATAATGCTTATGATAAATATGAGTATTCCGCTGGTAGTGCTTTTTGGGGTGTTTTTTATAATGACGGGAGCTTATATAAGGCATTATTATTATCTTGAAAACTGTACGCAGAGATTATACGATATATATGAAGAAATGGAAAAAAAGGCAAAGAAAAAATAAAGAATCGGAGAATTTGTTATACTTGTATATTTCGGGAAAGGATAATTATGTATAAATTTAATGTTCCAAGTGAAAAAAAGATAAGAGTAATAATCGACACAGATGCCAAAAATGAGGTAGACGATCAATTTGCGATAGTTCAAGCCGCTTTGAGTGAGTCATTTGATATGAAGGGCTTTGTTGCCGCACATTTCGGAAGGGAAAAATC
>JAFUUG010000667.1 GCA_017483905.1 Bacillota bacterium | reverse complement strand
TTGATATCTTCTTTGACCTTAGCAGCCTTACCGATCCTGTCACGAAGATAGTTAAGCTTAGCTCTTCTTACGATACCATATCTTACTACTTCGATACGATCGATTCTTGGAGAATGAACAGGCCATGTTCTTTCAACACCTACACCGTATGAAACTCTTCTTACAGTGAAAGTTTCTCTTAATCCACCGTTCTGTCTTTTAAGTACAGTACCTTCAAACATCTGAAGTCTTTCTCTTGTACCCTCTACGACTTTAGCGTATACTCTTACAGTATCACCTACGTTAAATTCAGGTACTTCCTTTTTTAATTGTTCGTTTTCGATTTCTCTTATAATGTTAGCGTTCATAAGATTTTTTCTCCCTTCATCATAAATGTTCTTAACGCATTGTTATATGCCCGACCCTTTGTCGAACTGCCGTCAGCGGAACATCCGTTATTCAACAATTCAATATTATATCATACCTTTTTCCCTTTTGCAAGCATTTTTTTAATTTTTTAAACTCAAAATTATTCTTTCACTTCTCCCATCTCTTCCTTTATCTTAGGTATCACATCTTTTATCGTTCTCACCCTTTTCAGATCATCTGAATTTTTCTCAATAAACCCTATCCCGCATATACTCTTATACGAACAATATTCGCAGGCGGATCTGTACGGTCTTACCGAAATATCCCCCTCTATCATATTTTTCACCGTCTTTTTTGTAACAAACGGAATATAATCAAGCAGTGCCTTAAAATCATCGGCACCCACCATCTTAGAGCCCGTATATCCTTTTGGCATTTTCTTCCTCTTATTATTCTCATCTGTTTCTCCAAGTGCCTTTATAACATTTTCATCATCATATATTATTCCCGTATGTCTGTATTTTTCCGCAAGCATCTCTGCCATTTCCGCCATATTCGCAAGTCCATGTGCAAGCTCCTTTTCGCTTAACGAAAAATAAAATGCTCCTCCGGGCTTTATCTCTCTTTCCCCGAATTCCTTATCCTTTTCCTTTAATTTCATAAATGTATCGACATAAAGCAAAAGCTGTAACTGCACCCCATAATATACGTCCATCAGTTCAAACTTCTTATCCGAAGATTTATAATCTATTATTTTCACATAGCAGTTCTCATCATTTGTCATTATATCTATTCTGTCTATCTTCCCCGTAAGCAATATACTGTGTTTTTCATCAAGAGGTATCTTTATCGGCTTATAATAAGATTTTTCGTCTGTCGGAGAAGAAGAAAATTCCACCTCAAATCCGTAAGGATAGAACGAACCCTTTTTAATCTGCGTTATTACCGCATATATTGAGAGTTTCGATATATATTCCGCTCTTTTTCTTATATACATATTCCTCGCATTATCCTTGAAAATATCGTTTCCAAGTCGTTTTTCCGCAAGTTCGGCAGCCTCGGACACCAGTTTATCCGCCTCGTCATATCCTATCTTGAACCAATTGAAATTATTTTCCTTTATCATATCGGAAAATATCTCAAGTATACTGTGATAAAAATTTCCAAGATCAAGACTTGTCACCTTGAAATCTCTTCTTTCCCTGACCCCCATATCATATTTTACGAAATATGAAAACGGACACATATTATACGATTCAAGCCTTGATATAGCCGTTATTATATCGGAAGAATATATTTTCCTTACAGATTTAGACGAGATCGACCTTCCCGAATTAAGAAGTTCAAGTCCCTCTTTTATATTTTTAAATTTTTCCCTGTACCTTTCATCACCGCAAAACCATACCGCCGCATCATAATATGCCGATGCTCCGCTCTCATCTTCTCCCTCCGAATGACCTATCTTTGAAACAAGAGTTCTGAAAGCCGCTTCAGGTGCCGCCATTTTATCCGCCTGAGATATTTCGAGTTTCGGTATCTCCTTGAATATCTTTTTCAGCCTGTTTATAACGACAGACGGCTGCATTGAATCGCCGTTTATAGAACTCAGCACATAGCTTACATATAATTTTTCACTTGGCAGCGACAAAAGCGAATATATGGAAAATTGCTCCCTCATAAGCTGCGATGCAATATCGGGGGAAAACTGTATGCCGTTATCCGCAAATAACGTCTTTTTTTCATTATCGTTAAGACAGCCCGAATCATCTATATAAGCAGGAACATTCCCGTCATTCACTCCGAGAAAAAATAAAGCCTTTACATCGTGCAGCCTTGTACGCTCCACATTTCCCACCACCACCTGATCCTGTGTCGGCGGCAGTACTCCTATCATCGCCGTATTGAAGCAATCCATAATTATAGCCGAGTATTCCCTGAGATCAAGCGTCATGTCACCAAGCACGTCAACTATCGTATCGAGAATATCTATCACCGAATTATATGTCTGTATATGTTTTCCCGCCAGAAAGGGATCGTCAAATTTATCCCTGTTTGCCCATGATTCTATAGTCTTTGAAACATTCATATTTTCCATCAGCATGAATATTTTTTCGCTTATCTCCCTTGCCGTATACTTTTTGCCGCTTTTCATCGAAACAGAGTCTATACAGGATAAAAATGTATTTCTTATCCGCATTATTTCCTCCTTATCAAATGTTTCAAATCCTGCCGACCAATCTTTCAGATGCCATTTCCAGCCCTTTATCCCATACGATACGGCGTAATTATCAAGCAGTGCTATATCCTCCGCACTCATCATATAATTTTCCGAATAACATATAAACGTAGTTTTCAGAAAATTAAATACCGCTTCATAAGAAAAATTCGTAATAAATATATCAAGTGCCGATTTAATGAACATCGTCAGTATATGCGAGGATATCGGAGCTTTATTATCCATAAACGCAGGTATTCCGTACATTTCAAAAGCAGAGCCGAGAGTCTTTTTATAATCATCGCTTCCGACTATCACCGCAATATCATTATATCTGTAGCCCTCTTCCCGAAGCAGCTTCATTATCTGCACACATACGGCATCTGTTTCCTCTGCCATATTTAAGTAAGCATTTACCGTTATATTCCCGACATCTTCATATTCAAAGCTTTCAAATCCCTGATATTTTTCCGTAAGATGAGCAAGATCTCCCCTTGATATATGCCGTCTGTCCTTTATCAGATATTTTACGGGAAGTATCTCCGTGCCGTTTTCCCTTGCCATTCCCGTTATCCTTGACACAGCAGTCTTTATATCAGCATACGGATCGTATGGATTTATATTGTCAAAGGATATTTTCTTTGTGTTCAGTGTCATAGCGATATTTACGGGACATTTCATTATGAGTGCCGCTATTATGGCGTATTCCTGCGTTGTAAATGTATAAAATCCGTCTATCCATATCTGTGCATTATCGAGTTTCTTTGAAAAAGGTATTTTCTTTGCAAGTATATCAAAACATTCTTCAGAAAGGGAATGTTTTTCCGAAATAAATTCAAGATATGCACTGTATATGATACAAAGGTCTTTGATCTTCGATATAAGCTCCCTGTCTTTGTTCTCATCAAGTGAGGATAACGTATTCATAAGTATCTCGGGAGTCACGCCGTATTGTGTAAATTCCGTTATCTGCCGCAAAAGTTTTTCGATAAATCCCGCATTTGATATTCCGGAAGTATAATATTCAAATCCACTCTTTTTATCACTTATTATTTTTCTTAATATTATCGTCTTTCCTATATCATCTATTATCGGTTTATTGGTGCAGCCAAGCTCCGCCAATACACTGTATGCAAGTCTTCTGAAACTAAGCACCTGTATCTGCATCATTGCATCGGTCTTTGTTGCCGCCATTATTGCTCTCTCGGCTGAAAGAGAAAACTGTTCGGGTACTATGTATATTATATTTTCCGTATTGCCTTTTTTCTGTGCATCAATTATCTCATCTATACAGAGAGTTGTTTTTCCGCTCCCCTTTTTTCCTATAATATATCTTAAAGAATTTCTCATATCCACCACTTACTCCATAGATCTTTTTCCTTTCAAAAGTATAATTTATTTTCTTTTCCTTGTCAATGAAATTTTGTAAATATCAAACTTTTCATCATTTTATTGCAGTTTCCGTAATAGTATATTATATAAAATAAAATCGGAGGAAAAAATGGGAACAAAAATAGTTGCTGTAAAGCTGAAGGAGATAATCAAAAAAGCTGTTTATGCTATACTTGGCATCGCAATAATAGGTATGCTCGTATACTTTTTTATGCCGGGTGATGATGATCGTGCCATATATAATGCAGGTACGTACTCATCTGACATAGTATTACATAATCAGCCTGTATCTGTTGAGGTAACGGTATCAAATGATGAGATACTCGATATCCGCCTTATAAATATGGGCGAAACACAATCAGTTTTTTATCCTCTTTTTGAACCTACCGCAAACGAACTTGCCGAGGCGATAATAGAAAAGCAATCGACTGATATAGAATGTGATGCCGATAAAACAACTACAGCAAATATTCTGCTTTCAGCTGTAAACCGTTCGCTTGAGAACGCAAGAAAATGATCTGTAATAATTCGGGGCTTTCGCATATATTGCGATCAAGCCCTGTTTTATTGTACAAAAATTTTAATCTTTTTTTAACCTTTGCCTAATTACTATTTAATCGTCAAAATGATAAAATCATTTTAACGATAAATAATAATAAACATACATTAAACTACATAAACAAGGAGTGACTAACTTTGAAGAGAAAAATAATAAAATCGGCACTCATCATAGCCGTTCTCGCTGCGATGATCGGCGGCGGCTATTACGGATACAATCATTTTAACAAAACAGAAAGACCCGTTATGGCGGAAATAGCGGAACTTACCGAACAAGCCGAAAAAAATGACTTGAAAGAAACCATCACCGCCTCCGGAACAGTCTATCTTGCAGATGAACAGGAGATATACGCCGAGGGAGAATCAAATAAGATAAAGAGATTCCTCGTTGATGAGGGCGACGAAGTCAAAACAGGTCAGCTTCTTGTCGAATATGACATAGATGATAAAAAAGATGACCTTGAAAGAAATATAAAAGAAAGCAGATTAAGCATAGAAAATTCCGAACTCTCTTTACGTTCTATCATAACTCCCAAGACAGAAACAGAGCTTTTACAGCTTAAAACTTCTATCACCGAATCCGAAAAAAGTCTTTACGAAAAGGAGCGGGATCTTGAAACCTACAAGACAAAGCTTACAACACAGCAGACCGCTATAGATAATGCCCAAAAAGACGTTGACAAAGCACAGGAAAACATAACAAAAGCCGAGAAAACTCTTTCGGATAATTCCAAGCTTCTCGAAGTCGGCGGCATATCCCAAAGTGAATACGATGACAGTATCCAGGCTGTAAAAGATGCAAAAGATGCATACGATACCGCTCTTTCAAAGTACAATGACGAGGTATCTGCCCTTGATGAACTCAAAACAGAGGAAAAGCAATATGAATATGCTATACAGCTTGCAGAGGCAAATCTCGAATCGGCGCAGAAAAAATACGAGGACAGCCTTGATCCGCTCAGTGATGAATCAACGAACATAAAATACAAGCAGCAGCAGAATTCTCTTACAATGGATAAAAATAAACTTGATGAATACGAAAACGATCTTGCATCTCTCGTATCAAGTACGGTAAGTCCCGTCAGTGGTCTTGTCACGGAGATATGTGTCGATGAGGGTACATATACCGAGGAAAATACCGTAATGCTAAAAATAGCTGATTTCAATAAACTCATCGTAAAAGCAAGCATAGCCGAGTACGATGCCCCGAATATCGCTCTCGGTCAGAGCGTTGAAATGACATCGGACGGTCTTGAAGGCATAGTTTATAATGGAAAAATAACGAAAATAAGTCCAAGTGCGTCTTCCACAAGTACAAATATGGGCAGCGAAACAGTAGTGCCTATCGAAATAACTGTAGAAAATCCCGACGGAAAATTAAAACCGGGCTATACACTTGACCTTGAGATACTTTCCGTTGATAAGACAGGCGTTCTGACAGTATCATCCGGAGCAGTTCTCCACGATGCCGAAAAAGACGAATACTACGTATTTAAGATAAATTCAGAGAAGAAAGCTGAAAAGACAAAAGTTGAAGTCGGCATACAGGGCGAGGTCTATACCGAAATAATAAGCGGTCTGAACGAAACAGACGAGATCCTCAAAACAGCCGACAATTCCTCCGAAGGAAAAAGTATAAGAGAACTTACCGAACAAACAATGGCGCAGAACACCTCCGATAAGACGGAAGAAAAAAACAGTGACAGTGCCTTGAACGGTATACTTCCAAGTCAGAACCAGGGCAGAGGAAACAGAAGTGGCGGAGGCGGAATGCCCGGCGGAATGGGCGGCGGTCCGATGGGAGGCAGATAGTTATGGGCGAAAGACGCAGCATGATAAAGATAGAAAATCTCACAAAATGCTATAAACAAGGCTCTCTTGAAGTCCACGCATTAAACGGTGTCAGCATGGAAGTTTTTGACGGTGAATTTGTTTCCATAATGGGCTCGTCGGGTTCGGGAAAATCGACTATGATGAATGTGCTCGGCTGCCTTGACAGTCCGAGCGGCGGAAGTTTTTTCCTTGACGGCATAGACGTATCAAAAATGAAAGAATCTCAGCTTGCAGACATACGAAATAAAAAGATTGGCTTTGTATTTCAGACATTCAACCTTCTTCCGAAATTATCGGCGATAGAAAATGTGGAGCTTCCCATGATATATAGCGGAATAAAGTCATCTCAGCGACGTAAGACAGCTCTTGAAGCTCTTCGCCGTGTAGGACTTGAAGACAGGATAAAACATAAGCCAAACGAACTTTCGGGCGGTCAGCGTCAGAGAGTGGCAATAGCACGGGCGCTCGTCAATAATCCGGGGATAATCCTTGCAGATGAGCCTACCGGAAATCTTGATTCAAAATCAACGATAGAAATAATAAATATATTTCAAAAACTGAATGATGAGGGTGCAACAATAGTCATGGTAACGCATGAACCCGATGTTGCCAAATATACAAAGCGCATAATAACATTCAAAGATGGAAGAACGATAAGCGATGAGATCGTAGCATCCCCCGAAAGAGCAGGCTGAAATATTCCGAAATGAAAGGAGCATTGAAATGAATATTGGTGAAAACATAATATCGGCATTTAAAAATGTTTTTTCTAATAAGATGAGGACACTTCTCACCATGCTCGGCATAATAATAGGTATTGCCGCCGTAATAGCCATCACATCTATCGGAAACGGCAGCCAAAAAGATATAACAAGTTCATTTGATTCCCTCGGTGTCGGCAGGATAACCGTATCTCTGCGAAATAACAGCCCACGTAATATGCTTACAAGCGATGCACTGAAGCTTGACGATTACGAACTTTTGAAAGACCTTGACGGAATAAAATACATATCCCCGACTTTAT
>JAFUUG010000060.1 GCA_017483905.1 Bacillota bacterium | reverse complement strand
TTCTGTGCGATAGTGATTTTCCTTTTTCTTGTCCATTCAAAACACCTCTCTATAAATATTTTTTTCGCAGAAAAAACAACAGGGGTCTGGGGAAGTATTCACCAGATAGGTTTTAGGGTATTGCACTAACAAGTATGTCAAGCGAGCTGCCTATCTTGCAATTTGAAAAATCGAATTTTCGATTATTCAAAATTGCAAGGTGGGTGCCGAGTGGCTATGCTTGCGAAAAGGTTTTGAAAGGAATTTTGACTTTACGATTTTGAGATTTTTGAGAATTTACATACAAGAATATTATACCACAATCATCTGTAAATGAACACATAAAATTTATACGATTTACAATAAAAAAATTATTATTATTTTAACCAATCACATCAACATAATTATTTTTCATATACATACATAAATCCAAAGCCTTAAAATGTCAAAATTTGCGAAAAAAATTTTAGAGTTCAATAGCAAAAAATGCCCCGAAAAAATCCTTCATAGTGAAAGGGCTTGTTCTATATATAAGTTTTTAGAAGATAGCAACTCTGTATTTAACCAAAAATATAAATTCAAAATTATAAAATGTCAAAACTTGCGAAATGTTTTTTTAAAAAATAGGTCACGAAACAGGGGTGTAAATCTCCTATATATAGAAGGGCAATTATAATCTTCTAACCCATTTTATAAAATGACGAAACTTGCGAAATGTTTTTTTGAAAAATAGGTAACAAAATAGGGTGTAAATCTCCTATATATAGAGGGGCAATAATTAATCTTCTAACCCATTTTATAAAATGACGAAACTTGCGAAAAGTTTTTTTGAAAAATGGCTTAAAAAACAAGGGGATAAATCTCCTATATATGAGAGGAGTTTTTATTTACATTTTTGAGATTTGAATTACATACGCACCTTGAAAATTGAATAACAAAATATCGAATACATTAGCTTTATGTGAGCCGTTATAAAAGATATGCGAGGACTGCCTGTTCTAATACATAGTTTGGAGGAACTTAACTGCGGAATTGTAAGCGAGGAAATTTGTTAAATCACAAATTGAAGCAAAGGCACGAGCAGAAAATATCTTGTTATAAGATTTGATTTTGGCAAGATCAAATTTGCGATGATACATAAAGCCTATAATGATACTTGCAGACTACCTGCTCCGACCACAGACGAAGGTGGGAAAGCTGAAATGCTTATGAAAGTGTGCCGCTTTGTTCGATATTTTCAAAATTGTGTTTTATTGAGAGAAACATTGTGTAAATCGCTTATTTCAGTAATAAGTGAAATTGTATTTTAGATTTGGGAGGTATTGAAATGTCAGAGAAAATATTTATAAAAAACGATAATGGCGAAGAAGCCAAAAATAAATTTATTACATACCAATACAAAGATTGCACTGTAAGAGTAAAATTTAACGAGAACGGCGAGAGCTTGCAAAAAATGCTGTTCGACTATTTTTGTAAAAAATTAAAAAAGCAGTAGACAATATATATCCGTTATGCTACAATAGAGGTGGACTAAACTTAAACCACCTTGAATAAGTACGGTTTTATCGCTGCTATATTATATTCGAGGTGATAAAAATGAAAACAATTCCGAATGCTCCTGCGATCTACAATGCCGATATTTATCTTCGCTTATCTCGTGATGACGATAACAAGGGCGAGAGTAACAGCATTGTAAATCAAAAGGAACTTATCAAAAATTTTCTCAAATCTAAACCCGAAATAAAGGTCAACGATATTAAAGTCGATGACGGTTATACGGGGGTCAATTTCGATCGTCCTGCATTTATTGAAATGCTTTCGGAAATAAGATCGGGCAAGGTCAACTGTGTTGTAGTTAAGGATATGTCACGCTTTGGCAGAAACTATATCGAAGTCGGGAAATATATAACCGATGTATTTCCTTTTCTCGGTGTGAGGTTTATTGCTATAAATGACAACATTGATACCGCATTGACTGAAACTTCTTCCGAATTGACGATTTTTCATTTCAAAAATTTACTCAATGATGCCTACTGTAACGATATATCAATAAAGGTCAGAAGCCAACTTGATATTAAACGCAAGAACGGTGACTTTATTGGCTCATTTGCACCATACGGATATTTGAAATCGGCAGATAATAAAAATAAGCTTGTTGTTGACGAGAGTGTCAGAAGTGTTATCGAAGAAATATTCAATTTGAAAATTTCGGGATACAGTGCTTTAAGAATTGCGGACAAGCTAAATGAATGCGGGATCGCTTCGCCTATGGAGCATAAAAAGGAACTTGGCGAGAAATTTAATACTGTATTCAGAAAAAATGCTGTTACAAAATGGGATGCTAATTCTGTTTTGCGTATTTTGAAAAACAAAGTGTATATCGGTACACTTC
>JAFUUG010000666.1 GCA_017483905.1 Bacillota bacterium | reverse complement strand
GCCGCTGTAAATAATTTATTCCGCTTCATTGTCAGCCTCCTTTCATTTCACTTCAATATCGACCTTTATTTCTGCTCCGTTCAGCTTGCTTTGGTCTTTCAAAGAAAAGCAATCGTATTTCAATATGACATCTTTGTATAGACCCACATCAAGCGGCTTATCGAGTTCTATTTCCGTAAAAGCCTTGTTCGGCTCTAAAAGGTCGGAAGTCCATATAGTGCTGTTATCAAGCACAAGGCTCATTTTGAAGTAACAAGTATTTTCCTTTGGATTATATAGTTTTACTTCCTGTTTCGTCTGCCCCGCCTTAAAGACGATTTTTTCATAGCCGGGTATTGCTATGTTGGGGCTTTCTTCAATATCGCTGTAATCTCGATCTTCGGCATATTCTACGCTGTCGCCTGCAATTCTTGTCTTGCCCTCGTCGTTGTTCCTGTTTGAAACAAGCGAGCCGACATAAAATCCGACAACCATAACCACCGCCAAAATACCGATATTTGCGATAGCTTTTAATATTTTTTTCTTGTCCATAGTTTTTTACCTACGGTTTTTTATATTTGATTATCATAACTCGCATAATGCGAGAGTACGAGAAAAGCCGCAAGTATGATATTCGATTTTCGATTCATAGGTTCACGATTTTTCAATTATCCTACCCACCGAACTACATACCGTAACTCGGCAGGATAGATTTTATGTTTCAATTACTCCTCGATAGTGAATACGATGCTGGATATATCCCGAATCATAATGGGTTCACTACTCAGCGTGACTGAGCTTGCAGGCGTTCCGCTCCATGTCAAAGTATCACGGCTGCTGCCAATGCTCCAGTCACTATTAAAATAGTCAACACGTTCAGCAGTGATTACGATTTCCTTGATGTTGCCAGCGGTAGAGCTGAATACAAAGGTGGCTGTTCCTCCGGACATCATACTCTTTCCATAGAAGCCTCCCGCCTCCATCGATGTCATCTTAACAGTGATGCCGCTGTTGGTATAGGATTAATTCACCTCGAACAGATTTATATTATTGAGAACAGATGAATCCCACGTTACAGTTTTGGTTGCGGCTTTGACTGTTACAGCACAAGTCGCTGTCTTATCACCTGCCGTTGCGGTGATATTTGCCGTACCTGCCGCAACAGCTGTTACTTTGCCGTTTTCATCTACTGTTGCAACACTTGTGTTGCTTGATTCCCAAGTAACTGTCTTATCCGTTGCATCTTCGGGAGATACCGTTGCTGTGAGTGTTTCATTTTCTCCGACCTTAATTTCGGTGCTTGCCTTGTTAAGTTCAATACCCGTTACCGCAACAGCCGAACTCTCTACCTCTGCCGTAAATGTTATAGTATCGGTGTATTCGCCTGCTTCTGCATTGGCATAAGGCTCTACATCAACACCAAGAGTCTTTGTTGTGCCGTCATTTGTTATCTCGTTAGCAGTAAATTCCCAAGATGTAGTTGCGTCTGTATCTCCTGAATTTGCTTTTAATGTGTAACCTATCTCGCCGTTAGCTGTTGATGTTAATTTCCAACTGTGTTCGGAAGTTGCTGTAACCTTAACCTTGCTGTTGGGGTTAAATTCTGTTGTTTTTTCTGAATTATGTGCAACCGTTAAGCCGCTTAATGCGTTAAAACCGTCACTTTCAATAGTAAGATTGGTAGGGATAGTCATAACATAATCCGAATCATACTTATCCGCAACCAAGAGTTTAATCTCCGTTTGGTTGTTGTCTGCAAATGCACCTGTGCAAAATGAGCCTAATAATGCACTTGTTAATGTTACTGCTGCAATTCTTTTGAATTTCATATTGTTGCTCCTTTCATATAAGCGATATGTTTCCATATCACCAATAATAAATTATATTTTATGCTTTAAGCATAATAAAAAGGCACACTAAAGGGGATAGCCCTATATATTTATAGAGTTATCCTCTTAAATGTGCCTTTATAAACAATATTTACAAAAAAGGGTATAGTTATGCCTGCTGTCTGTCTGTCTGTCTGTCT
>JAFUUG010000665.1 GCA_017483905.1 Bacillota bacterium | reverse complement strand
TCTTGTGGCAACACTTCCGTCATATCTCAATGCACTTACGGGCGAGGGCGTTCATATCGTTACGGTAAATGACTATCTTGCAAAGCGTGATGCCGAGAATATGGGAAGAATACATGAATTTTTGGGTCTTACGGTCGGCGTTATACTGCACGATCTCGATAAGTCCGAAAGACAGAAGGCTTATGCCTGCGATATAACTTATGCTACAAATAACGAACTTGGTTTTGATTACCTTAAAGACAACATGGTAGTATATGAAAGAGATCTCGTTCAGCGTGGGCTTACCTATGCCATCATAGATGAGGTGGACTCCATACTCATAGATGAGGCGAGAACACCACTTATTATTTCGGGAAGCGGAAATAAATCGACACAGTTATACAAGATAGCAAATTCCTTTGTAAAAACTCTTACAAAGGGACGCATATTAAACGAAGATGAGGCACTTAATCCTCTCACAAGAGAAGAGATCATAGAAGAGGGCGATTTCGTAGTAGATGAAAAGGCAAAGACCGTTTCTCTTACACAGGAGGGTGTTAAGAAAGCGGAGAGATATTTTGCGATAGACAACCTTTCCGATCCCGAAAATATGGATATACAGCATCACATAAACAATGCCCTTAAAGCAAACTATGATATGCAGGCTGACAAGGACTATGTTGTAAAAGACGGCGAAATAGTGATAGTTGATGAATTTACGGGAAGAATGATGGAGGGAAGAAGGTACTCCGACGGTCTTCATCAGGCGATAGAGGCGAAAGAGGGTGTTGAGGTAAAGAGAGAGAGCAAAACTCTTGCAACTATCACTTTCCAGAACTTCTTTAACAAATATGCGAAAAAAGCCGGTATGACAGGTACGGCACAGACAGAAGAGGGAGAATTCAGACATACCTACGGTATGGACGTTGTATGTATACCTACGAACAAGCCTGTTATAAGAATAGATCATTCCGATGTGGTATATCAGACGGAGGCTGCAAAATTCAGAGCGGTCGTAAACGAAGTAAAGGAATCATACAGCAAGGGTCAGCCTGTTCTTGTAGGTACGGTAACGATAGACAAATCGGAGGCTTTAAGTGCAATGCTTAAAAAATCCGGCGTGAAGCATCAGGTGCTTAATGCAAAATATCACGAAAAGGAAGCTGAGATAGTGGCTCTTGCGGGTCAGAAAGGTGCTGTAACGATAGCTACGAATATGGCGGGTCGTGGTACGGATATACAGCTTGGCGAGGGCGTTCAGGAACTTGGCGGTCTTAAAATAATCGGTACGGAAAGACACGAGGCAAGACGAATAGATAATCAGCTCAGAGGTCGTTCCGGTCGTCAGGGAGATCCGGGTGAATCAAGATTCTATATCTCTCTTGAAGATAATCTTATGAGATTATTCGGCTCGGAAAAGGTTGCAGGCATGATAGCGGCACTCGGTCTTGACGAAGATGAACCTATAGAGCATAAGATGCTTACAAAGGCAATAGAAAATGCACAGAAGAAGGTCGAAGGCAACAACTTTGCGATAAGAAAAAGACTTCTCGAATTCGACCAGGTCAACAACGAACAGCGTGAGATCATATATGCAGAGAGAAAAGAAGTCCTTATGGGTGCAGATCTCAAGGATAAGATATATGGTATGATAAGATCGGTCATTGAGAGAACGGTCGACACATACTGCAAGGAGGACTCATTCCCGGAGGAGTGGGATATAGCGGGGCTTAATGAGGCACTTATGAATCTTGCCCATATAAAGAAAGTGGAATTGAGCGATGACGATAAGGAAAATCTTACAAAGGATAAGCTCATTGAAAGACTTTATGACGAGGCTGCCGCTCTCTATGCGGAAAAGGAAGAGGAGATCGGTACGGAAGAACTCAGAGAACTCGAAAGAGTTATTCTTCTGCGTGTAGTTGACAGCAAGTGGATGGATCATATAGATGATATGGATCAGATGCGTCAGGGTATTTCGCTTCGTGCTTATGCACAGAAAGATCCTATCGTTGAATATAAATTCGTAAGCTATGATATGTTTGATGAACTGAGCGAAAATATACAGAAAGATACTGTAAGGAGTCTGTTCTCGCTGCGTGCGGCTGTTCAGATGGAAAGAGAACAGGTGGCAAAGGTGACATCGACAAATAAAGATGATTCCGTTGCGAATACGCCTAAAAAGAGGAAAGAACCGAAAGTCGGAAGAAATGATCCTTGTCCGTGCGGAAGCGGCAAGAAATATAAAAACTGCTGCGGAAAATTTGAAGAATAAAATACGGATAATTTCCGTTTCAGAACTGTTTGTCAGAATTTTTAGAAAAGGATGTGAATAATTTATGGTATTTGAATTGGAGCAATTATCAACAGAGCTTTCCATATACTATAAAAATTTAGAGGAATTGAGGGATTCACTTTGACGTAGCAGGTGCTATCGAAAAAGTGAGTGAGCTTGAAGAGCTTGCAGGCGACCCCGATTTTTGGAATGATATGGAAAAGGCGCAGTCTGTACTGCAAAAAACAAAACAGCTTAAAAACAAGATAGAGGGCTATGACAATATCAAGAGTAAATTTGATGATATTATGACTCTCATTGAAATGGGCAACGAAGAGGACGATGAAAGCGTAGTTCCCGAAGTACAGGAAATGGCAGAGGCTTTCAAAGAGGAATTTGAAACGCTCAAAATATCGACTCTTCTTACGGGAGAATTTGACAAGAACAATGCTATTGTAACGCTGCATTCGGGTTCGGGCGGTACGGAATCATGTGACTGGGTGAGTATGCTGCTGAGAATGTATACAAGATGGGTCGAAAAACATGGTTTCACTTATGAAACGCTTGATTTTCTTGACGGCGATGAGGCAGGAATAAAGTCGGTGACGATACAGGTAAACGGTGAAAATGCCTACGGTTTTCTGAAAGGGGAAAAGGGTGTTCACAGACTTGTGCGTATCTCCCCTTTCGATTCAGCGGGAAGAAGACATACATCATTTGCATCGTTTGATATAATGCCCGAAATAGATGATGATATTGAACTTGACATAAATCCCGACGATATAAAGATGGACGTTT
>JAFUUG010000664.1 GCA_017483905.1 Bacillota bacterium | reverse complement strand
TAAAATAGTAAGTAAAAGAACGCTTACAGACAACATTTTCTTAATGGATATAGAAGCTCCGAGAGTGGCTGCATCTGCACTTCCGGGTCAGTTTATTATAATTAAGAATACAGAAAAGGGCGAAAGAATACCTTTGACTGTAGCGGATTACGACAAGGAAAAGGGTACTGTGACGATAGTTTTCCAGACGGTAGGAAAGAGTACAAAGGAACTTGCTCTTTTTAATGAGGGTGACTGCGTAAGTGATTTTGTTGGTCCTCTCGGACAGCCATCTGAACTTGTGAACGAAGATATAGAAGAGCTCAAAAAGAAGAAACTTATATTCGTGGCGGGTGGTGTTGGTGCCGCACCTGTATATCCACAGGTCAAATGGCTTCATGAAAGAGGGATAGATGCCGATGTTATCGTGGGCAGCCGTACAAAAGATCTTCTTATAATGGAAGAAGAAATGAAGAAGGTCGCAGGTAATCTTATAGTTGCGACAGATGACGGTACTTACGGATTTAACGGTCGTGTTACGGATTGTCTTACGGATCTTGTTAAAAATAAGGGAAATAAATACGATCACGCTATCGTAATAGGTCCTATGATAATGATGAAATTTACGGCAGGACTTACAAAAGAACTCGGAATACCTACTACAGTCAGCCTCAATCCTATAATGGTAGATGGAACGGGTATGTGCGGTGCCTGTCGTGTGACGATAGGAAACGAAGTTAAATTTGCTTGTGTAGACGGTCCTGAATTTGACGGTCATCTTGTAAACTATGATGAGGCAATGAGAAGACAGGCTATGTATAAGACCGAAGAGGGCAGAGCGATGTTAAAATTTGAGGATGGAGAACATTCTTGCGGTTGCGGAGGTAATAAATAATGGCAGATAAGAAAACAAGAGTTCCTGTAAGAGAACAAGAACCTGCTGTAAGAGCAAAAAATTTCGATGAAGTATGTCTTGGATATAACGAGGCTGAGGCTGTTGAAGAAGCGGAGAGATGTCTTAATTGCAAAAATCCGAGATGTGTAAAGGGCTGTCCTGTTTCGATAAATATTCCGGGATTTATTTCGGAGATCAAGAACAAAAATTTTGAGGGTGCGGCAAAGGAAATAGCAAAATATAGTGCGCTTCCGGCTGTATGCGGTCGTGTCTGTCCTCAGGAAACACAGTGCGAGGGTCAGTGTGTGCTGGGTATAAAGGGTGAGCCTGTTTCAATAGGTAAACTTGAAAGATTTACGGCAGACTGGTCAAATGAGAATAATGTAAAACTTACGGGAGATATAACTCCTAACGGAAAGAAAGTAGCTGTAATAGGTGCAGGCCCTGCCGGTCTTACCTGTGCGGGCGATCTTGCGAAGAAAGGCTATGACGTGACGATCTTCGAGGCACTTCATAAGGCAGGCGGTGTATTGCAGTATGGTATACCCGAATTCAGACTTCCTAAAGAAAAAGTGGTCAAAGTTGAGATAGATAACATAAAGAAGCTTGGTGTAAAGATCGAAACAAATGTAATAGTCGGAAGAACGATAACTATTGACGGACTTCTTGAAGAAGAGGGATTCGATGCTGTATTTATCGGTTCGGGTGCGGGTCTTCCTAAATTTATGGGAATACCGGGAGAAAATGCAAACGGTGTACTTTCGGCTAATGAGTTCCTTACAAGAGTAAATCTTATGAAAGCATTTGATGATGAATATGATACTCCTGTAAAAATC
>JAFUUG010000663.1 GCA_017483905.1 Bacillota bacterium | reverse complement strand
CTTGCAAAATATATCGAGGATATAAACAGTGTAGATGCCGCAGAACTTTTGTCGGATATGGAGATAAAGGAAATGCTCGTTATATTCAGACTGATGACAAAAGAGGCGGCGGCTGACGTGTTTTCTTATATGGAACCCGATGTATGCGAAAAGCTGATAGGTGCGATGACGGATAAGGAACTGGAGGAAGTGCTTGATGAGCTTTTCATTGATGATACAGTCGATCTGATAGAAGAAATGCCCGCTAATGTGGTAAACAGACTGCTCAGAGTAGCCGATGAAGAAACAAGAAACGAGATAAATACGATTCTCAAATATCCGAAAGACAGCGCCGGCAGCATAATGACAACAGAATATGTCAAGCTGAACGAGGGTTCGACAGTTGGCGAGGCTATAAAGAGGATAAGGTCGGTAGGCGTTGATAAGGAAACGATATATACCTGCTATGTGACGGAAAACAGAAAGTTGAAAGGGGTAGTGACGGTAAAGGATCTGCTGATGAATGATGATGATACTCCGATAGCGGATATAATGGAGAAAAATGTGATAAGCGCATCGACTAAAGACGATAAGGAAGATGTTGCGAGAATGTTTGACAAATATGACTTTATGGCGATACCTGTTGTGGATTCGGACGGAATGCTTGTGGGTATAGTAACATTCGATGATGCTATCGACGTAATACAAGATGAAACAACGGAAGATATGTCGATAATGGCGGCAGTAAGCCCAAGCGATGATTCATATTTTGATACAAGCATATTTACTCACGCAAAGAACAGGATAATATGGCTGCTGGTGCTGATGCTTTCGGCAACTATCACAGGAGTGATGATAACGAAATATGAAGATGCTTTCAAGGTCATGCCGATACTTGTTTCGTTTATTCCCATGCTTATGGATACGGGCGGAAACTGCGGTTCACAAAGCTCGACACTTGTGATAAGAGGTATCGCTCTCGATGAGATACAATTTAAAGATACATTCAAGGTAATGTTCAAGGAATTTCGGATAGCACTTATTGTCAGCGTTATTCTTGCACTTGTCAACGGTATAAGAATATATATAATGTATGGAGATATTATGCTTGCGGTAGTCATTGCGGCTTCTCTTATCGGTACTATAATAATTGCGAAAATGATAGGCTGCCTTCTTCCGCTTGGGGCAAAAAAATGCGGGCTTGATCCTGCGATAATGGCAGCTCCGCTTATTACGACTATAGTTGACAACTGTTCGATACTTATATATTTCAAGACGGCTTCGATCATGCTTGGATTGTGAGGATAATACAAGATGAAAAGGAAAGATATATGGCTTTATTATGCAGTGGTGCTTATATACTGGTTTTCAACAAGCACTTATCTTCCTGTGATGACTCCCTATCTCAAAGAGATAGGGATAGATTATGCCATGATAGGACTTATAGGCGGTGCTTACGGATTTATGCAAATGCTTGTGAGATTGCCGCTTGGGATATTGTCCGACAGAATAAATAAAAGAAAAATATTTGTGATAATGGGGGTCGCTCTCTCGGCAATAAGTTCTCTCGGGTTATATATCGGGGAAAATGAGGTATATATACTTTTTTTCAGAGGAGTTACGGGGGCGGCTGCGGCTTCATGGGTAATAATGACGGTGCTTTTTTCGGGATATTTTGAAAGAGAGAAAACTGCCGAAAAAATTTCCATGCTGACTACTATGAATAATCTCGGTCAATTCCTTGCTATGATACTGGGAGGAACGGCAGCCGGATATTTCGGATATAAAGCGACGTTTCTGCTCGGAGGGGCGGCCGGCATCGTGGGTACGGTGATGAGTTTCTGTATAAAAGAGGATATACGGGAGAGAGAAGAAAAAATATCCGTAAAGCAGCTGCTTGAAGTTATGAAAGACAAAAAGCTGATAAACTCCGGGATATTATGTCTTATGGTGCAGTTTATCGCTTTCGGAGCAACAAATACATTTACATCCGAAAAAGCTGTGAATATTGGCGGCGATGCGGTACAGCTCGGTATGATATCGGTAGTGATGACGATACCGAGAGTGCTATCGGCGGCGGTATGCAGCTATCTTTTTGCGAAAAAAGTGAAATGCAGATATATCGTATTTGCAAGTTTTGCGGTGACGGCGGTATCTTGCATAGTGAGTGCGCTTGCGGAAAATATGGCGATGATATATACAGGCAGCGTGCTTGGCGGAGCAGGTACGGGAATGGGGTATGCGGCTCTTATCGCTACTTGCAGCGAAAATATAGAAAGAGAAAAGCGTTCAACGGCTATGGGGGCTTTTCAGGCGATATTCGGGATAGGGACTTTTCTGGGACCGATCGTTATAGGCGGGATAGCGCAGAATATGGGTATCGGGAACGGATTTTATTTTGCGGCTGTAACGGCGGCTGTAACGGCAGTCTGTACTTTATTTATGATATAATTATAGTAAGCGACATTAAAAAATGTCGCTTACTATAACCCTCCGGGGGATGCACACGACTGCGTATAAGGTAGTTAGCCGCTTTGCGGCACGCAGTCGGTGCGAGTAAACGCCCAAAGTACAAGTACTTTTGTCGT
>JAFUUG010000662.1 GCA_017483905.1 Bacillota bacterium | reverse complement strand
GGAAAAAAGGTATATATAAATATAAAATCTCTAAAAGAAGGACATCCTGACATATCAGTTGGTTCTTATGTGTATGATTCTTATAATCATTATGATTCAGAAAATACATACAATAATATGTTTTTTAACAACAATATGGAAAGCACAGATGAGGGTTTCCACTTGTCAAGATTCTTATTCCCGTACAATGTATGTGTTGGGTTATTCTACAATAATGATAAAGAGAGTAGTATTAATTGGAAAACTACAAAAAGAGAACAGTTTGATAATATAATTAAAGATGATAACTATATTTTAGGTGAAGACTTCTATTGTTTTGAATTTGTACTTATTGCGGGATCGCCTACAAGCAATAGATTTTCGGAAGTTGGATTATATAATCAAGATAAAGATTGGATTACAGTTAATGAATCGTACAATTACAATATAAATGTTGTGAGAGAATGGGTTGGCGATCATTGGTTAATTACAAGTCAACATATATTTACTCATTATCTTAAGCCTGAATATAATGATGATGATGATGAATATTATATTAAATTATTTGCGGAGGAACTGCTTCAGGGTTACGATATAGAAAAAGCGGTTATAGGATACTATACAAAATATGATGATATTTCTTATTTAACTGATGTAAAAGATGAATTATTTGGAAAAGGGTATAAAGCAAAAATAAATAAGAATGGTATTTGTTTTACCGTTAAGTTTTCAAAAAAACGGAAATGTGTACTATAGAAGATACATAATTAAAGTTATTTCCAGTAATATGCCTGAATTTAGTAGGTTACCTATTGTTGGTAAATCTGACCAGTACTTTAGATTTACAGGTTTAAAGGGCAAAAATGGATATGTTGTCGAAAATGGAGGTGTTTACAATCTTGATACATATTATGGATATGGATATCACACAGTTTTAATTAATGATGACAACGCAGATTTATCAGAATTAAAACCTGAATTTTGGTTTGGTGCTGATGATTATTTTAATTTGTATAATATCGATAATAAAGCTGAATTGGAGAATATTAACAACCCAACTCCTATAACAAAGAAAAATTAACAATATACATTAGCTTGGAAGAGTGACGAAAAGAATAAAGTAAGAAATTACTGGCTCTCTGTTGTCAAGAAGACGAATAATGGGGGAAAATTATTTGTTGATGGTCCGGATAGCGGAGAGGTAAGAGAAGTTCTTCTTACGGATTATTTTGAAAACAAGCATGATGTATTTGTTGCTAATACAGGTAATGCTCCGTTATATGTATCAGCCAGTTTAAGTGATGACGCAAAAAATGTTAAACTTGATGACTACTGGACTGTTGGTGGTGAAGGTAATCAAAAGCTTGAGGCGTTTACAGTAACATCTACACCTTCAGATTATAGCGAATTGCCAAATGCAGCTAAAATTAGGCTTTTAAGACCTGATAATGTAGAAGGTGATGGCTCTGTAAGCGGAAAGTTAGTTATCGAAGCAAGTGGAAATCTTGTAAACGGAGAACTGGATAAGAACGACAAAGCTTATGAAATATATGAAATTTATTTGAATGATAGGCCGGAAAATCCGCAAATTGTAAATATTGAGTTAAAAGATGCTGTAAAATATGTCCCCTATCAAAGCATAATTGCAACGAACAATAAATATGAGGATAACATAGTTACATACACTATAAGCGGTGATCCATTACCTAACGGAATTACATTTAATGAAGAAACGGGAGAGTTGTACGGAGTACAACAAGAAGATAGTCCCGGAAAATATAACATAACGATTCAAGCCAATTTTAGTAATAAAAATTTTGAAAGTGTAAAAAAAGATTTTACCTTGACTGTAAAGGATAATACGGATGAAAATGTCGATGGCGAGGTCGATGAAGGTTTTGAAATCAAAACACGCATTCCGGATATTGTAATATCAGAAGGTGATACCATAGATGAGCAGATATTTGAATTTGAATACGATTATGGAGATCATATTAGCGAATTTCAGGATGTTTGGCTTGATGGTGAAAAATTAGATAAAACACAGTACGAAATTGAAGATGGTAGTACCAAAATAACTGTTAAATCACAGACTATTTCAAATAAAGAATCCGGTACACATACTATAGCCGGTGAATATCGTGTTGATGGTAAGGATGTTAAAAAATCTGCACAGAATTTTAGGGTTACGGTCAATTCTAAAGCACCAAGCACACCGACTACACCAAGTACGCCGACAACGCCAAGTACACCGAGTACTCCAACAACACCAAGTACACCGACTACACCAAGTTCGCCAACAACACCAAGTACGCCAAGTACACAAACGACACCGAGTACACCGGCTACACCGACTACGCCAAGTACATCAAGCGGGCATCGTTCATCGGGTGGTAGCGGAACAACATCTTACACAATTACATTTAACAGTAACGGTGGATCTTCAGTTGATTCTGCAAAAATAAAAAATGGTAACAAGGTTTCTTTTTTGGCAACACCTGCCAAAGCAGGGTATAGTTTTGTAGGTTGGTATACAGACTCTGCGTTGACAAAAGAATTTGACAAAATCAAGCGATAAAATCTTCAATGACGTTATATGCAAAATATGAACCGATAAAATGTAGAATATGGTTTGATACAAACGGCGGTGAAGCTGTAGACTCAATTGAAATTCAAGGCGATACAAAAGTATCTGATATACCTAAAACATCAAAGTTTGGTTATGAATTTGAGGGCTGGTACACAGATGAGAGTTTAACAATTCCTTTTGATGACAGCAAAAATGTGACTTCTAATATGACACTTTATGCAAAGTGGAATTTGATCATTCCGGATGAAGCACCTGAAGATGCATTAGGATTTATTGATGTTAATGGAAATTCGTGGTATTATGATGATGTAAATTGGGTATATAAGCGCAAACTTATGATAGAGTACAATAATGCAATATTTGCACCAAATAATGCTGTGACAACAAGTAATATTGTAGCTGTTCTGGCAAAATTATCCGGAGACGATTTATCTTTGTATGATAATGCACCTGCTGTTACCGGAATTACAGAGGGAGTATGGTATACAAATTGTGCAAAATGGGCTATTGATAAAAAAATTATTGATACATTCAATCCTGATGAAAAGTTATCACGCGAAAGAATATCAATAATAATTACAAGATTTTTTGATTATATGAATATTGATTACGATAAGACCGAAAGTAAGGAATATTTTTCTGATGATGAGTTAATTTCGGGCGAAGTAAAAAAATCAATATATATTTTGCGCAATCTCGGTATAATTTTTGGAAGAGAAAATGATATGATCGATCCTAAAAGTTTTATGACTCGTGCTGAATTTGCAGCTTTAGTGAGAAGGTTTGAAGCTATCCTTTGATTTTTATTTCATAAATAAATTACAAAATCCCATCGAATCAATTGTTTACAGATTTGATGGGATTTTTTATATGTAATTAGTAATACTGTGAAAGTTGATATTTTTCAGAAATAGGCATAATGCCTAGAATGCGAATTATGAAGTAAGCGATAAATCATACCCTGTCTTTTCAATAAGTCAGTGTTCATGATACAATTATTGAAAATAATTGTATGGAGTGTGAAACATATGAACAAGATACAAGAAACAAAAAGATACATTAATCTAAAAAATTGGAAAGAGGAGATAGAAACTCAGATATCAAGTGGTTTATCAGTAAGAGAATGGTATCTGCGAAATAACGTCAATCAGAAAAGTTATTATTACCATTTGCGAAAAGTAAGAGAAGCCTCTATAGAAATAAAAGAACAGCAGGAGATAATAGCAGTAACAGAAATAAGCAAATCTATTTTGGAGAATAAATCATCAGCTAATTCAAAAGTGATCATTCACAAGGAAGGAATCGAAATTGAAATTTTCGAAAACACATCAGCGCAGATGATTCAATTTATTTTACGGGGGCTTAAATCATGTTAGGCGGAATAAGAGCAGAAAATATTTATATCGTATGCGGATATACGGATTTGCGACGCTCTATAGACGGACTTGTACATATAGTTATGGAGAATTATACACTTGATCCATTTTCAAAAAGTATGTTTTTATTTTGCGGAAGAAAGCGTGACAGAATAAAAGTATTAATGTATGAGGGCGATGGTATTCTGCTGCTTTACAAGCATCTTGACAATGGTTGTTTTCAATGGCCGAGAAATAAAAGTGAAGCATTGAAACTATCTTCGGAGCAATTCATTTGGTTAATGCAAGGGCTATCAATAGAGCAGCCCAAAGCTATAAAAAAAGAGCATCGGCATTACGATCTATATTGAAAAAATCGAGTAGGAGGCTAACCATTAATTGATTAGCCGACCTCTCACACCACCGTGCGTACCGTTCGGTACACGGCGGTTCAATAGTTTAAGTGCAGTGCCTTGTATCTTTGGTATATATC
>JAFUUG010000059.1 GCA_017483905.1 Bacillota bacterium | reverse complement strand
TTCAAAGGTAGGCAACAAGATACCGATAATAATTTCGTTAATTGTACTGTTATTTGGATGTTTTTGCTGTTTCGGAACTATTTTTATCGCTCTTATCGGGAGTGTGGCTGAAGAGGTCGAAACAACCGGGGTCTATAATGAGCCATATTATGACAATAGAACGCCTATCGGGGAAGTACTATATGACAATGGCGGAATAAAAATAACATATCAAGGTATTTATGAAAATTTATTAAGCAAGGATATCAAACTTTTTATTGAGAATAACTCAGGAAAAGATCTTATTGTTTCTTGTCCTGCACCACCTAATATGGAAATCAACGGTTACGCAATTTCTAACTATGCTACTACAATGTATTGTGAATTAGGCCCCGGTCAGAAAACAAATGATTCTATATCTATATACGATCGTAACCTTGATGAACAAGGTATTTCGACAATAAACACCATAAAGTTTAGATTATGTATAAAAGAAGATATCTTTTCGGATTCAAAAGATATATATGTTACTTTAAATTTATAAGGAAATACTGATTAATAGGTTGAAAAAAATATATTTCCGCAAAAATCGATGTTCCTTACACTTTTACTTTTTCATAGATTAAAATTGAAAATTATACTCACGAGTATAAATTTTTTAAAACCAAAGAGGTGTATTCGATGAATAAATTCTGTAAAAATTGTGGCACAAAAATAAGAGATGGCGAAAAAAAATGTAGTTTCTGCGGAGCAAAAACAAGGAAAAATTATTTGCCGATAATTTTAATAGTTATAATATTATTTTTCTGTTTCTTCTGTTTCATTAGTGGTGGTATCTTATTATTAACAGATAATGATTATCTTAAAAACCTTGAAAATGACAATAACAATACAGCTATTGAAAATAATGATTCCGATAAACTCAGCGATAATACAAAAGATAAACCCGATAAAACCGATAAATCTGATGAGGTTAATACTTATACCGCATTCAGCATTTATGAATCTTTAGGTAAATATACATATAACTTTTCAATTAATGAAAATGCCGAAAAATTCTTGAAAGAAAAATCCGAATGGTTCTTATTTGATAATAAAAGTACCTTGAGCAAAGAAGATGTTGAAGAAAAAATTGATTATAAAATCACTTGGGATAACATAAAAAACGACAGTTCCAAGTATGGAGATAAACTAATTGATATTGTATTTGCAGATATTACAGGTATTACCGAATATGAAATAGATGAAGAACATAACTATACAATTATCGATATAACAGATCAGGAGGGTAATGAATACAAAGTTTATTACTTAGGCAAATTAACCGATCTGAATAAAGGAGATATTATAAATATAATAGGATTGCCAATAAACTACAGCAACTCATGTTTATCAATCGCAGGATGTATTGTTGAAGAAGAGCTTAATACCACTAATAAAAACATATATACAGCATACAACATTTATGAGTCTAACTCTTTGCGTTATTATAGAACTCAATATCATATTAATAAAAATGTAAAAAAATTTTTAATAGAAAACCCCCATCTTTTTTTACCCGAATGGTGGCATTTGTCTGATGATAAAAGCGACTTGATCAGAGAAGATGTTGAAAAAAATATTGATTATAACATCACGTGGGAAGATATAAGAGAAGACGATTCCAAATACGGAAATAAACTAATGTTTATCACAAATGCAAAAATTACCAGTATCGCCGGACGTAAAACAGAAGATGAACATAGCTATACAATTATCAATATAACAGATACTGACAATAATGAATACGAAGTATATTATTTAGGCGAATTAACCGATTTGCATGAAGGAGATACTGTAAATATAACAGGTTTGCCAATATGCTGTATAAACTCCTGTGTATTAATCGCAGGATGCGTTAATGAAGTAAATAAAGACAATTTTGACAAAACATTTGTTACTGAAGAATATGATTCAAAAAGCACTAATCATCAAGACCCATACAGTGTTATTGATTATTGGATGAATATTAATGTAGGCGGTGGCAGACAGCTTATAGGTGATAACCAAAAATTTTTCCTGCAAAATAATCCCGAATTTTTTCCTGTTGCGAATCAAGATACTTTGGGCTCTATAGAATATATGATTGATACATATATTACTTACGATGACATTGAAAAAAATCCATATGAATACGGAGATAAATTAATGCACATATCTGCAACAGTTATCAAAAAATCGGAATTTAAAGAATATAAATCCGGTGGCAACAATATACAATATACCGAAATTCATTTGGAAGCTGACGGAAGGCGATATGCGGTTTGCTGCATATGCGATATAGAAGCATTAGAACATATTAATGTGGATGATGAAGTATCAGTAGTGGGTTTGCCGTTAATAGTAAGTGATTATGATTATGAAAATATGGAATTCGGACATATGCCCCAGCCATGCTTATATCTTGCCGGAAGTTTAATTTTGTAATGATATATGGATAAAACTGGCTTTTTAATGCAAAAATTTTTATTTTTAAAGGAGATGTTGCTATGAATGAAGAACCAAATTATCAAGTTAATGATGATGTCAGAAACCGTACCATCAGAGGTATAGTATGTGATACATACGAAGAAGCGGAGCTTTTGAGGAAAGATTATAATACTTTAGATAATTTATTGGATAATACCAGTTTTTTGAGAGTAAATTTCTCAAATGAAAAATCTGTAGCAAAATTACAAGATAAAGCTTTATCTGCAAAATATGAATCGGAACATTTCAACAATGACAATACACTGATATTAAAAGAAGTCGAACAATATATGGATGAAACAACAGAGAAGGTAGCTGTAGCCTCTCTTGTGTCGGGTATCCTGACAGCTTGCTTTACTTTTTTTATATGTTTTTGCTATCCGTATTCTTTCTTTGTAGCTCTTGTTACAGGTACTGTAAGTATATATCTTCACAAATTTTATCCATCAAGAACTACTAAAGCATATTTTACTTCTTTGGTGGGGGCGATTATTTCAGTCATAAGCCTAATCATTTGTTCAGGACTTTTTAAAGCCTTGGCGGAATAAAACTCCGCGTGTCTACCATCGAAGTCTTTATACCGACATCTATTAATGACATTTGGATAGTATATGTCACATTTATAACTTATACCTGTGAGCGAAATATTTTGTTCACAGGTATATTTTTATATTTTTCAAATTTCCTATTGACAAAGTATGAATTATATGGTATCGTATTTATATCATATAAATCCTATCAATTAACTATGATAATAAAGGAGTGATACCATTGAATCACATAAAGCTCTGGCTTGCTTTTACAGCCTCCATAATAGCCGTTATCCTTGAACTGCTTATCCCTGCAAACGGGAATCAGCCAAAGGTCAGCATGAATTATTATTTATATTTTTCCTATATCGTCTGTGTTATATCTCTTTTGTCGGCGATACTCTCTTACATAAATAATAAAGTAAAGGAAACCGTTCTCGATAAAGGACTTTTCTATACAGCCGTTATACTTTTCATCGCTGTTCTCAATGTCCTTACCGAAAAAACGGGTACTCTTCCGACTATCTATTTTCCCTCTCCCTCAAGGACGATAGCCGTTCTCGTTGAAGACAGAGAACTGATTCTCAAATGTCTTCTCTACTCATCGAGAATACTTCTTATCGGCTTTTTCGGAGGCGGCACAGTCGGTATACTGTCGGGAATAGCTATCGGATTCAGCAAACACGTCAGATACTGGCTGAACCCGCTTGTAAGATTTATCGGTCCTATACCGTCAACAGCATGGATACCTCTTGTCCTTGTGGCATTTCCCGACACAGTCTCTGCAAGTTC
>JAFUUG010000661.1 GCA_017483905.1 Bacillota bacterium | reverse complement strand
TTTTCAGAAGTTCATTTATGCGATAGCCGGTATATATAAGAATAAGTATAATAGCGATGGTGTCATTCTTATCGTGGATATCCCAAAGGGCTTTTATCTCTCTGTCGGTGAATATCCGTCTGACTTTTTTCGCACCGCTTTCGGGAAGTTCTATATATCGACTGTAATCTTTGTTTATATATTCGTTTCTTATGCAGTAGGTAAAAACTCCCGAAATTACTATCTTTACATTATATATTGTCGAGCGTGAAAAACCTGCAAGTTCATCAACGACAGCCTGTAAATGAGAAAGTTTTATCTCTCGTACTTTCATATTATGCAGATTGGAGCATTTCTTGAAAGCCGCTCTGTAGCTTGCCTGTTTTTGATATGAACCTTTTCTGAAAGCCTTTTCGCTCCATTTTTCAAATGCCTGTGCAAAAGTAATATTCGTAATTATATACGGGTCTGCAATGTATTTGTCAAGTGCCGTCTGTGCCTCTTTCAATGTTTTGTAATATCCAAGATATTTCCGCCGCATTTTATCATCTTCATCATAATATGTAATTACGGCTGTGTATTTCCGTCGTCTGTTTCCCGACATTTTGTATATGCTTCCTGTATTGTTTGCCCTTTTCATCATTGATCACCTCAAAGGAAAATTATACAAGGAACGGGAAGTTAAATAAATGATATAAAATTTTTGTAACAGAAAAGAAATACTGTTTTACAGAATTTTTTAAATTTTCCTCGTATTGTTTTAATTGTGAAAATTCCGTTTTGCCTGCGGGTTGCTTACAAATTTATTTATAAGCGGCATTTTTGGCTGAATTTCAGAAAGTTCAAATTAAAACATCTTTAAAGGAGGAAATGTTTATGTTAAAGAATTTAAGAAACAGACTCTCTGATAACAAAGGTTTCTCTCTCGTAGAGCTTATCGTAGTTATCGCAATCATGGTAATCTTAATTGCCATTCTCGTACCTAATATCACAGGTTACATCAATAAGTCAAGAGATGTATCTGCTGCTGCAACTGCTAAGACAGTTTATGATGCTGCTTACGCTTATCAGACAGAATTACTTGGTAAGAACGACGTAACTTACAAAGATGAGAGCACTATATTTGGCGCACTTACAACAGACGGTAGTGCTTACAAACTTGACGTTACAGGTTCTTTAGTACAAGGTGCTTCTACAGGTGATACTGTTACAGGTTTAACTGTTGATCCATCTGATGGTAAGATCACTACTTCTTACTGGAGTCTTGTAGAAAATAAGGCTATTAATTACCCTGACGGCTCAGATTCGTAAGTATAATTGAGTAAATAAGTTTCAAAAAAGGTTACCTTTTTAGGTAGCCTTTTTTAATAGAAAGAGGGGGTTATATTATATAATGAAAAAATTTGCAATGAAAGAACTTTTTTATTCCAATAAAGGCTTTTCACTTGTAGAAATTATTGTTGTAGTTGCTATAATGATAATTCTTATCGCAATGCTTCTTCCGCAGGTATCCGGTTATATCAATACAGCAAGGATCCAATCTCATCGTGTAAGCGCAAGAACTATCTATGATATGTCTATCCATGCTATCGGTATTGACCCGAGCCTTTCAGCATGTTCTTCTCCGGAAGAGGCTGAACCGAAAATAAAGCAGTACATATACGACCATGACGATTTAACTCAATCAGGCATTGACATTTTAAATGACCCGAAAATAAAAATTTACTATGATTCAAAAGCAAACGAACTCTGGGCAGAATATCACGGTATAAGATTCCCTACGCAATATGTCGAAGACCCCGATAACGAAGAGATCGACGATTAATAATTATATGCCCCCCTTATCCATCGGCTTATCCGATGGATTTTTTTATAGGAGCTTATATAGGTAGAGCCATACAAAAATTACTGGACAAACGGCTGAAATTATACTATAATTTAAACAGTGTTTATCAGGAACCGTAAATAAATAATCTTTTATTTTGATGTGTTTAAATTTCCACATACTGCGTTGTCGTCAATCACCATAGCACCGCTATGGCTCATTCCTCCGCCTTGTCTGTGAAAATTTATCCTGCATCAAAATTTAAAAGTAATATATTTACAATTCCTTACAATTCCCAACAGGAGGAATAATTATGATAGAAATTCAGCATTTGAGAAAAGAGTACGATCAAACGACACCGATCAAAGATCTGAATGCTACGATCAATAAAGGAGATGTGATCGCAGTCATAGGCCCATCGGGAACAGGAAAAACCACCCTACTGCGCTGTATCAATCTTCTGGAAAGACCGACTTCGGGGCATATACTGGTCAATGGCATGGATATTACGAAAAAAGACTGTAATATTAACAAAGTACGCACAAAGCTTGGTATGGTGTTTCAGTCTTTCAATCTTTATGAACATCTTACCGTCGTTGAAAACTGTATGCTGGCGCAGACAGTTCTTCTGAAAACTCCTCGTCAGGAGGCTTATCAAAAAGCAATGTCGCTTTTGGAGTCCGTTGATATGAAAAATCAGGCTCTGCAATATCCGAATCAGCTTTCGGGCGGACAGAAACAGCGTGCCGCAATTGCACGAACACTTTCGACCGACCCCGATATTATTCTGTTTGATGAGCCTACATCTGCACTTGACCCGCTTACTGTGGGTGAGGTGGAAGATGTTATAGCAAAGCTTGCCAAAAAAGGCTGTACGATGATGCTTGTTACACACAGTATGGATTTTGCTTATTCTGTGTCTAATCGTGTGTTTTATCTCGATCAGGGGGGCATTTATGAAGAAGGCTCTCCGGAACAGATATTCCATGAACCACAGAAAGAGCTGACCCGTAAATTTATACGTCGTCTTGTAAGTCTGGAAATGGATATTTCGGAAATATCACATAATCTGTATGAGGAAATGGGAAAGATACTTGCTTTTGCCAAAGAAAAGGATTTTGATGCAAACAGGACTATGAACACTTGTTACGTTTATGAAGAAGTGTGCAGTCTGATGTTCCACTCTATTTTAGGTGATGACAGAAAATTTACCGTAAGTTTAGAGTACTCCGCCGGTGAGAAAAAAATGTTCATGTCATTCGCACCACATTCAAAGTCGCCCGATGCACAAACTATGGAGCAGATGCAGACACAGCTTGAATATAAGATAATACGCCATTATTGTGCCGATATGTACGAAGAACAGTCCGATAAGGGAATAGGTATGCGATATACCTTTGTATTCTAAAGGAGGGAAAAGATGATGAAACGAATATTGCCTGTTCTGATCGTGCTTTGTATTATCGGAACGATTTTCTACTGCCTGCCGACGAGCAAACAAAGACAGGAACAAAAACAGCCGAAAACACTTGAAGAGCTGAACGGCTGTAAAGTCGGCATACAGACAGGACTTAACTATGAGGATTATCTGAAAGAAGCCTGCCCCGATGCAGAACCGATATTTTTCAGTCAGTTTCCGACGATGTTCCCTGCTCTGCAACAGGGAAAGGTGGATTCGATACTTACCGAAACAACAAGTTTTGTAGTAGAACGTCTTGAACATGAGGGACTGGTGGCGATCGAAGAACCGCTTGATAATGTTGACTGCGGTATCGGTGTCAGCAGTGACAGAAACGGGGCGGTCCTTATGGAGCAGTTAAACGATTTTATTGCGGAGTACAAGTCAGACGGTACTTACGATGAAATGATGAAATATTGGTTCGATGAATATGACCGAGGTAATGCAACTGTAGATAAATCGGGGATAACGGGAGAAAACGGTGTTGTAAATTTCACATCGGAGGCATCTTATGAGCCTATTTGCTTTGTCGGTGAAGGCGGTGAATTGCTGGGCTTTGATGTTGACTTTATATATCGCTTCTGTAGAAAATACGGATATGAACCGCAGATCATACCTCTGGAATATGATGCAATGTCGGCAGCACTTACAAGCGGAAGATGCTCTGTTGCGATGGGGCTTGTCGAAGATGAAGAACGTGCGGAGGCAATCAAATTTACAAATGCTTACATATCTTACGATATCATTGCACTGTATTATGTTGACACAAACGAAACTTCTTTTCCGGAACAGGTCGCAGCAAGTTTTAAAAAGACATTTATACATGAGGAACGCTGGAAGATGTTTGCGGAGGGTGCATATACTACATTGGTGATAACCGTTTTGTCTGTTCTTTTCGGAACTGTGATGGGTCTGCTTCTGTATCTCTGGGTCGCAAACGGTAAAATTGCCGAACAGCGTGTGACGGACTTTATCTGCTGGATCGCCGGAAGTACGCCGACGGTCGTATTATTGATGATACTTTACTATATCCTGTTCGGAAATTATGTCATAAGCAATACCGCCGCAGCGATCGTGGGATTTTCGATAGTTTTCGGCTGTGAGTTCTATGCAAAGATCGTTTCGGGCGTCAAGGCGGTAGGAACGGGACAGGAGGAAGCCGCACGGGCGCAGGGATTTTCAGTAAATCAGACATTTTTCCGCATTATTTTTCCACAGGCGATAAGGCATTTTTCGGCAAATTATATGAGTGATGTGGTGTCGCTGATACAAGAAACTTCGGTAGTTGGTTATATTGCGGTCATGGATCTTACAAAGATGAGCGATCTGATACGAGGAAGAACTTACGAAGCGTTTTTCCCGCTGATAGCTACGGCGTGTATATATTATCTTCTGATACTGCTTGTTACGACTCTGCTGAAACGTGTGTTTTTTGTAACGGATAATCAGAACCGTAAAGTAAAACGAATATTAAATGGGATAGATACGCAAGCGGATAAGAATCAGGAATAAAAAAATGGGGTGTGAAAAATATTTTTCACACCCCATTTTTTTATTCCTGATTCTTATCCGCTTGCGTATCTATCCCATTT
>JAFUUG010000660.1 GCA_017483905.1 Bacillota bacterium | reverse complement strand
GAGTATGTCGAGAACGGAGAAAAAACAAAGGAAATCAGCGTTTTTTATCGGTTTGTCGGCAAAATTTAAGTATGTCCGCATTGGAGTATTCACTCCGCCGACTATCTGCCATACTGCGTTACCAATGCCGGGTCCGTTGTGATCTTTGATAGCCATACCGAGCGTAACCAATCCCCAAACAGCCCACAAACCGCCGCCTGCTGTTGCCGCTTTAGATAATAAACTTTGTGCTGTTTTGATAGCTTCCGAGCCGTCACCCGCTGCAAAGCAATTAACCGTAAATAATGTTGCAAGTACAAAAGCCGTTGTCAAAAGCAGCTTAAACGATTTTTTGAAAAAGTTTCTTTTTGCTTCGGCTTTACGCACTCTTGCACTCATCATAGTTACATTGTTGTTTCTCATTGTTTTATACCTCCATAAGATAAAAATTTATAAAAAAAGAGGATTATATCTTTATAAGGCATAAACCTTGATATAATCCTCAATTTTTTGATAATATGTTTTAGGTGATGATAAGTTCTTCGAGTTCTTTATCGTCAAGAATATAGTCCTCGATATTTATATCATCATTTTGGGCAATTTCTTGTTTCAGTTTTTTATTATATTCTACAATATCGAATCTGTATTCGTCCTTGAAATCGCCCGTTTTCTTGTAATTCGGGTGCTTTATTAGGTTGTATTTTTTTGACTTGAACGGTTTAACACCACGAAGAAAGAAAATACATTCGTCATTGCTTAATCTGCCGACCTCGTCGGGAGTTATCAATTCTCTGCCGAGAATTTGATTTTGTATGCTATAACTGCCCTGCGAGCCTTTTGTTTCGCTTGTGTTTCTATTGTCGATAGTGGTTTTACCGATACGCTCCGAAATGGTTTTCATAGTGCTGTTTTCGCCGCTGCCAAGAAATAAAGTGCAATCGCAATTTCCGACTAAAGTTCCTGCCTGCTTGTCATACAAAGCCTCTATTTGAGCCATATTCTGAACGATGACATCAACGGAAATTTCTCTCGAACGAATTATTGAAATGATCTTCTCAAAGTTCGGAATTTGCCCGATATTCGCAAATTCGTCTAAGAGTACACGAGTATGGACAGGTAGTCTGCCACCGTAAACATTATCCGCCTTGTCGCAAAGTTCCTTGAATAATTGGCTATACATCATATTTGCAAGGAAGTTAAAAGTAGTGACTTTATCGTCAATTATGATGAAAAGAATCGTCTTTCTATCTCCGATAGTGCCGAGTTCCATTTCATCATATTTAGTCATTTCTCTCACTTCCTCAACATCAAAAGCCGAGAGCCTAACTCCTGCGGAAATTAAAATAGATTTAGCTGTTTTCCCCGAAACATTTTGTCAAGGACTTTTTCAACACCCGTCCGCAAAAATACCGTATTTAAGCCAAAAATTCGACCAAAAAAATTTTTTTGAGGTCTAAAATTCTGCCTTATTTTCAGCAGTTAAATTCTTATATTTTTTTCAACTCGATTTTTTTAAGTGCTTATCCGTAATAAAAATATTGTCGAAAATGACTTTTTCTTTTTTTGCCTGCGAGTATTTATAAAGCTGATTTTAAGCGGCTTTCGGCTTGTTTTATCACTTCTTTTGCTCAAATTTGAGCAAAACATATATGCACATAACCAAACACATAAATTACACATAAAAACCCTAATATATGGGAAAATAACACATAAACACTTGTTTTTATAAAAATTATAAAAAAATAAATGTGATGTGATATAAAAAACAGGAGTAATCGTGAAATTATGTGTAATATGTGTAATATGTGTTATGTCTGATTTTGAAAAATCGCATTTATAGGCAAAAAATTAGCCTTGCACATAAGACAGATAATTCTGCTTATATGTAAGGCTATGTGTTTATATATTCGCAACATTTATTATTTCGCACTTCTGCTGTTTGGCATATTGCACCGTCTTATATGCACCTCCGCTGTTATGCTCTATGTAGCATATAACTAAGTCGGAGCGATCGACCATACATCTATTGCGTATTTGGATAGCTGCCTTGAAATGAGCCGAAGCTGATTCGGGGCATATCTCAACTTCATCATAAAACTTCCCGAAACTTTCAACATTATCCCGAAATTCTGCTGTCATATAAGGCAAAACAAGAGTAAACGCTGTATTCTTGTAATCATATTTTTCCTTTGCCTTGCGAATGATTGATGATACATAAATGTCAAAATCTCCATTTCTGCCAACAAGGAAGTTTACATAATCCTTGTTGTTAATCAAATCTGCTATTATACTTTCAAGCATTTTCTCCGCTGCCGAAAAGTTACCGTATATTCTTTTGTGTCCAAAAAAGCTGACTGTATAAATCTCCATAAACTACCTCACTGATTATATAACTATTCAAAAACGATATAAGAAAATTATACCTACAATATATTGTTAAGTCAATATATTTTGAAACAATAAATAGGTATAATTTTAATTGCGTATATTATAATCGTATACAGGTGGTGGTATGAATGATTGACGCAAATTTTATTTCGGAGAGAATTGCAAAGTTGAGAACTGCGAAAAATATATCGGCAAGAGATATGAGCCTTAGTTTAGGTCAGAGCCAAAGCTATATAAATAATATCGAGAATAAAAAGGCTTTACCGTCTATGCAAATGTTTCTGTATATCTGTGAATACTTGGATATATCTCCCAAAGACTTCTTTGATGATGAGATAAACGAGCCTACCACATACAACAATGCTGTTAATACATTCAAATCACTTTCGGCAAAGCAGCTTGAATTATTTATTTCGCTTGCAAGTGAAATGAAATAGGCTATGTATTACGGATATATTGTTACTTGTTCGATTCAAGGTCTTTTTTTATCAATCTAATTATTTTGTCGCTCATTGTTTCTTTACTTGTCTTGCTGAAATATGGTGTCACTATATAAACCGTATTTCCGATTTGCTTTTTGAATATAGGTGTTTCGTTGCTATTTGTATCGTTATCATTATTCATTCAATTCTCCTCCTTTTTGAAAAGGCACTTAAAAGCCATCATTTTAGATTATAGGGGTTATAGGAATACAATATATCCCCTTATATCCTCTTGCAGTTTTGCCAGTCTTACAAGTTAAATTTGGGATATACTCTATTCCGTACTCGGTTTGATTTTGTTTCAGATATGTTGTAAAGGTGCGTTCGCTCAAAGGCTTTTCAAGGTTTTCATCACACCATATAGCATAGGAACGGTACAAATCTCTTGACTTTGAAGAACAATTCTTGTCGAATACTATATAGCCTTTTGATTTCATAAACATTATTATATTGTTTCCCTCAATCATAGCATTTTCAACATTTGCCTTTGCCTTTTCGCTTATGGTAAACAGATAATTATTTTTCAGCAGCCTTTCAAGTCCTTGCAGACACCATAAGAATATTCCCTCTTTTTCTGCTATCAGCTTTTCGGCAATAAATGGATCATCAACCCGGTCAGGCTCTTTTCTCTTTACGGATAAAACAAGCTGTCTACGGAAAAAGCCGATAGAACGGTCATATAATGCGTTGAGGTTTCCGTTGCTGAAACACATTATCCGCAGATATAAAATGCCTTGTATACTTTGCTGTCCTTTCTTTTCAAGGTCGATTTTATCTTCGAGAGTGATTATAGCTTTCAGATAGTTTGTTTGGGGTAATGCCTCCAACATCATATCGTCATCAAGGAATAAAAGTTTTCCCTCTTGGTCTGCTCTTGAAAATCGGTCGGTTTCAAATTTCTGTATGCCTCCTGTGTTCATATTATCACCTATCAAGGCTCTCATCACTCTGCCAATTCGAGATTTTCCCTCACCGCCGTTACCGACTATTATCATCATTTTTTGTCCTTTGGTAGTGGGAAGAAAACAATATCCCATATATTCTTGTAGCGTCAGAATATCCTCGTCATCAAAAAGCTGCCGCAGAAATTTGTACCATTCCTTTGGTACTGCCGCATTGGGATTATAATTAACAGACAGCCTATTCAAGCAAAATTCCTTTTCCCTTGAAAATCTGCCGTCTACAAAATATGTTCCGTTCAAGGTATGTATTCGGTCGGTCTGCCGGTCGGGCATTTCAGAGTATGCCATAAGCATTAGCGTTTCCAAAAGCCTTGCGGCTTTCCTTGCTATGCCTTGTCTAACGAATACGGTTATATCGTCAAGTATCTCCTTGCGGATAAATTCGGTATCGGATATCAGACCGTTTATATCGTATAATCTGCCTTGAATACATCTTAACGGGTGCTTTCTTATAAAATACTCACAATATGCAAGTTCGTCTATGTTCTTTCCGTCATACCAACTTATCGGCTCTTTTTCTTTTTTGCCGTCTTGTTCTGTGAGTTCAGATATTGTGCTGCTTAACTTTTTGAGTTTCTCTTTCGGTAGATCGCTTAACTTTTTCTTCAATGTGCTTTATCTCCTTTCCGCAGTCGATTATTAAGTCTGCTTTATCTTCCGTTGAACCGTAAATGATAATGTCGATAAGATATTCAATCTTGTTTTTGTTGTGTACTGCTTTTTTATTCGTACTTCGCTAACGCTTCGTACTCATATCCGAATAAAATTGCTGACACAATTTTGAATTAAGTACGAGTTACACTCATACTTAATTCGATTAAGGCTGTACATCTTTCGATGTACAGCCTTAATCATTCGGATAAATAACGGGTGAAAATCATCATTCGGTGTATGCGGTGAATAATTCTTCTCCCACATTTCCAAAAGACGAAAATAATCAATAAGTATCGTTAGAAAATTGTTACATAAATCGTTGAATTGAGTTTCAAGTAACATTTCTTGCTTATGTTTATTTTGTGCGTTTGGTTTTCTGTGTCTATTGTTTTCGTAGGGTATATGAAAATCGTCGACGATTTTTTTCGCCGCCGATTTTTTGGTTTGCCCCGAATGGGCAGTAAACAGAACCAAAAGTCAGGTGGGAAGTCCGCTGAAATTGAAGTTCTTAGGCTTTTCGCTTTGCAAGATAGGAAAGAGGACAGGAATACGCCCACAAGGTAAAAGTGTTAAGAGGTTCAAGTATAAAATCTGAGAATTGACAAGCAGGAAACAAGCCAGACCGATAGAAATGATTTTGAGAAAAATCAAAGTCTATACAACGGGGTGGCTTGGGTACTATTCGATAGCAGATATGGAAAGATTAATGAAACGCTGTAACGAGTGGACAAAAAGGCGGATACGCCAAATCTATTGGAAACAGTGGAAGAAAGTATCTGCAAGATTTGACAATCTGAAAAGGTTGGGAATAGATAAACACAAAGCGTGGGAATGGGCGAACAGCAGAAAAGGTTATTGGAGAATTTCCGATAGCTGGATACTGCATATGTCATTAACGAACAAATACCTTGTATCAGTTGGATATGATG
>JAFUUG010000659.1 GCA_017483905.1 Bacillota bacterium | reverse complement strand
GGAGAAATATATGATATAAAGCATATAGACGGAATATGTGACAGATTTCTTGCTTTTCTGAATATTATATATTATTTCGATGAAAATGAGATTGCTGATATTGAAAAGAAACTGCGTAAATATGAAAGCAGGAACAAAAGCGAAATATTCAAGGAGCAGGGCGATGCACTGTTTAAAAAGAATATGTTTGAAAGGGCAATAGACTGCTATAGACTTGCATTAAAAGAGGACAGCGAAAATCATAAAGTGATAAACAATATCGGACTTTGCAAGATGCAGCTTGGTCGATATGAAGAAGCTGCCGGAGAATATGAAAAGGCACTTGAACTTATGCCGTTAGATGAAAGCGTGATATATAATCTTGCGGAGGGATATATTTTTTGCGAAAGATATAAAGAGGCAGGAGAATGTCTTGAAAAGGCGGCTATGTTTGGAAAGAGTGCCGATTATTATTACTATAAGGGTGAGATATACTATAAAAACAGGGAATTTGAAAATGCAGCTGCAAATTATATCAAATCTATTGAAATCGAAAAAAACGAAGAAATACTGCTTAAAATTTCGGATTGCTATATAAGAGTGAGAAAATATAACGATGCGGAAAAAGTACTTGATGAATATGGCGAAGATAGCATGGGAATAGTACTGAAAAGGGCAGAGATAGCATCACTTCGGGGAAATACGGGCGGTGCAGTAAAGATAATCGAAAAATCTATTGTGAAAGATAATAAGAGTAGTAAACTATGGACAAAACTTGCACAGTATTACAGAAAAGGATACGAATTTCCGAGTGCCGAAAGGGCTGTTGTTACGGCTATGAGCTTTGATAAGGAAAACAGAGAGGCAGAACTTGAAAGGGCAAGAATAAAAAAGGCTATGGGCGGTCTGAAAGAGTACAGAGAGGACATAGCAAAGATAATAGATAAGATAAAGAAAAGGTATATTGAGGATAAGAAGCTATGAGAGTTTCTTTTACCAATATTTGAACATTTTCAATATAGTATAAAATCCCGAAATAAACAAATAATACAAGTTGTAAGGAAGTGGTTTTAAATAAAAACTTCCGTATGGCTTGTATTTTTTTATTCAAGGAGGATTTTAATGTGAAAGCAACAGGAATAGTCAGAAGAATAGATGATCTGGGGAGGATCGTTATACCGAAGGAGATAAGACGAACTTTAAGGATTCGTGAAAGTGATCCGCTTGAAATCTTTACGGATAAAGAGGGAGAGATCATACTAAAAAAGTATTCACCAATAGGAGAACTCGGAACATTCGCAAAGGAATATGCGGATAGTCTTGCTAAAAGTGCGGGACACATTACCTGTATAGTGGATAAAGATCAAATAATAGCCGTTTCCGGCGGAGCTAAAAAAGAATTTATGGAAAAGCATATTTCGGCAAATCTTGAAAATATGATAAACACGAGAAATACGCATATATCAAATCGCTCAGAAAGCGATTTTGTGCCGATACTCGAAGATGATGACGAAACAATATATAATCACGAACTTATTACACCGATAATATCGGAAGGCGATGTACTTGGAGCGATAATAATGCTGTCGGTGGATAAAAAGATGGGAGAAGTTGAGGGAAAACTCGCACAAACAGCAGCAGGCTTTCTCGGAAAACAGCTTGAACAATAAAAAATACCGCTTGGAATAGCTTACAGCTATTTGACAAGCGGTATTTTTTATATATATCCGTATCTTTTTTTATTTTTTGCAAAGCAGAATACTGTAAGAAAGAGAGAAACGGTTTCGGCAAATACTATGGAGAGCCATATCCCGTCTGTCCCCAGTATAAGCGGCAATATGAGTACGGCTATTATCTGAAAAAGAAGCGTTCTTGCAAATGATATAAGTGCAGATACCATACCATTATTAAGAGCCGTAAAAAATGCCGAACCGTATATGCTGAAACCGGTGACAGTATATGATATGGAATAAAGCATCAGTCCTCTTTTTGAAAGATCGAGAAGTTCTTTATCATAGCTTACAAATATTTTTGCAAGAGGTTCGGCAAGAAATTCGGCCGATAAGGTCAGTAGTATTGAAAATATTACAATCAGAGTAAAACTTTTCTTCAAAAGGTTTTTAAGCTCGTTTTTATTTTCTGCTCCGTAATGAAAACTTACAATAGGGCAGCTGCCGATGGAATAACCGATAAATATGCTTATAAATATGAAATTGACATACATGATTATACCGTATGCAAGTACCCCGGCTTCTCCTTCAAGCTGCATAAGCTGATAGTTATACAGCATATTTACCAAAGATAAAGAAGCATTTGTCATAAGTTCCGAAGAACCGTTGATACAGGTCTGCAAAACCGCTCTTCCTTCAAATTTAGTTTTGCCGAGGCGAAGCCTGCTTTTATTGGGAAGAGCAAAATATATCAGAGGAATAATACCTCCTGTCAGCTGACTTATCGCAGTTGCCGAAGCAGCACCTTCAAGACCGAATTGGAATTTTGCTACAAGGAGAGCATCAAGAACAATATTTACAACTCCGGAGGCTACTGTTACAAAAAGTCCGAGATCGGGTCGTTCCGCTGTTACAAAAAAGCTTTGAAATGTTGTTTGCAGCATAAAAGGTATAATGGCAAGCATAAGTATCGTTCCGTAACTTACGCAATATGGCAGCATTTGTTCGGAGGCTCCGAGAAATATTGCTACGGGTCGTATAATAAGTATGCCAACTATCGTAAATACGGCACCGATAATTATAAGAATGTATATAAGGAGCGAAAAAATACGGTTTGCCCTTTTTTCATTTCCTGCACCGAATATTGCTGCAACAAGAGCACTGCCGCCTGTTCCGAACATAAAGCCAAGTATGCCGAAAAGCATAAGATACGGCATAATAAGATTTAATGCGGAAAACTGTGTCGGTCCGACATAGTTGGAAACGAAAAAGCCGTCTATTATACCGTAAATAGATGTAAATATCATCATAATGATTGACGGAAAAGTAAATTTTAGCAATTTCGTATATGTAAAATGATCTGATATTTTTATTTTCATTACATAGTGCCTCCTGAAATCAAAATGCCGAATAAGATAAAACGCAGCGAATATTTACCTTATCCGGCTCAAAAGGATACGCTTTTTAAACCCTCCGATAAATAAACAACTGTGTCCATCTTATCCGGCATTGCAATTACGATTTACAATATCCTCCGATGAATAATAAAATTATATCATAAAGAAAATGAGAGGTCAAGAAAAAACAGAGATAAGTCACGACATTATAAATGCAGTTTAAAATAATTCATCATATCGTAAGTAAGACTTATCTGCGAATCTTCAAGTACCATATCCTCTCTCTTCACCCACTGTGCAACAGAAAGTTCATTTTTATCCATCTTTATTTCGTCACTTCCGTCAAGTTCGGCAAAAAAACCCACAAGAAGTGTATCCGAAAATGACCATGGCTGATTTTTATAATATCGTATATTTTTAACTTTCAGTCCAACTTCCTCAAAAACTTCTCTCTTTACCGTTTCTTCAAGCGTTTCCCCTATTTCTGTAAATCCGGCTATCAAAGCATATTTTTTATAATCTCTGCCTGCATATTTTGTCAGAACGATCTTATCCCCGTTTGTAACCGCAACAATTACAGCCGGTGATATTTTAGGATACTCAAATCTCTTGCAATTTTCGCAGTACAAAGCTCTTTCACTATCGTGATGATGAACTCTTTCACCGCATTTCGGACAAAACTTATGCTCATCATACCAACGATATAGCTGATTAGCCGTTATAGCTGCAAAAGAATGCCACATAGGCTGCATAGTTCTGAATATTCTGACAGAAACTTTCTCATATTCCTTCGGGAAATCTTCATCACTATACTTAAACATATAAAAAGAAATATCATCTATCTTAAATAAATATGTCATATCTTCGCATTTTTCGGGATAAATAGAATATATATCCTCATATCTTATCAAAGATAGTTCATTCCCGGATTTTTTTAGCAACACTTCACTCCCTGCTGTAAAAATCATAACAAAATCACTGCCTTTTGGTATCTCCGGCAAATAGGCATTATTGTATATATGCGGAGTAATATCTTGTATCACCCTTTCCACCTCCTGTCAAATATTTCCGAAAAATTCACTATGTAAAGATCTGCTATCTCCAGTATGTCCTTTTTTTCATGTAAAGAGCGTCTGTCGTATACACCAACCGTTATAAAACCACCGTCTTTTGCTCCTTTTATTCCTGCAAGTATATCTTCAAATACTATACTCTCATATGCTTTGTATCCGAGTTTATCAGCAGTTTTTTCATAAACGTCAGGAAAGCCTTTTCCTCTTTTTACTTCGTCCACCGTTGTTATTTCATCAAAAAAATCAAATATTTTATTGTTTTTCAACGCAGGCGTAAATAATTTTCTCTCCGATGCCGTCGCTATTCCCATTTTGATTCCCATCGACCTTAAAAAAGAAAGATATTCATACACGTTATCCTTTGATTTGACATCTTCAGAATAAGCCTTGTATGCCATATCAAACCATTCTTTTATTATGTCTTCGGCTGATTCTTCCAGTCCGAACCGTTTTATTGTATACACAGCTGCCTTTTCAAATCCAAGCGGCTTTACTACATCCTGATAATCATTTGGCATTACAATATTTCTTTTTGCAAGAAAATTTTTATCAATTTCTTCCCATACCCACATTGAATCCAGTATAGTTCCGTCAAGATCAAAAATCGCACACTTTATTTTTTCGTAATCTATACCACTCTTCAAATTTCCATTCTCCAATCTGTCATTACTCATCTAATCTCAACCATTCCCCTGTCTTATCATCAAGCCAGTATATACCTTCATTTTCCGTATCAAAGCAGCCGTACATATTTTCCTCTTCATTATATAAATAATAGCAGTCTGTTTCTGTATCGTATATCACCCATAGATCATTTTCCGGATCATAATCCCAATCCTCTTTTGTCCATTTATCATCAAGAAGATTCCACCAGTTGTGTCCTGTTTCAGTATTCTCATCATAAGTATAGTAATCACTGTCATCATAAAAATCATAATATTCGTAATCACCATATTTAAAGTCGTCATAATCATAGTAGTAATCTTCTTGCTCATATTCATCATAGTAACTTTCGTCATAATAACTTTCATCATAATAATTATCAAATTTATTTTCGGTACTCCT
>JAFUUG010000658.1 GCA_017483905.1 Bacillota bacterium | reverse complement strand
GTGATTTTGCGTTTATAGAAAACTGTAAAAGTAAAATACTGTTAAATTTTTCAAAAACATCTTCTATATTACCTGAATTTGAGCCTGTTTCTTTTTTTAAGTCAAAGATTTTTTGCATTTTTAACACTCCCTTGTAATATTGCACAAAAAATGTAATTTCTAAATTAGATTTTATACAAACTAAATATTGAAATTATTTTAGCATTTATTTCTATCTATGTCAATATAATTTCAATTTATAAATTATCAAAAAGACGTTGTTGAATATGTTCTTTGTTATAAGGTGCAATATATAAGCAGTATATTAAAAGTTGACGAAAAGTTTGTTGTTTTTTTGATATTGAAATCAAAGCTATATATCGATATAATTATTTCGTAAAGTTTCAAAACTTGCTATAACTGAAAGATCCAATAATATCTATATTTTCAATGCGGTTATATACTAATGTAGTTTTAAAATCAATTTAAAATATCGCAAGGATCTTTTGGAAGACAGGGGAAGATTTCGAAAACGATTCCGAAGTAGGTCGTTTATGAAAATCTAACAAAGTAATGGCGGTACGAAGGAGGGAATACAAATGCCAAATGATTATAGCAATGAAATTAAACAAACAAACATCTATTTAACTATAGAAGAAAATGATAAAATAGATGAGCTATCAAAGAAACAGCCAATAATATCAATATCCTTTGATAATAACACGCAATATTTAAGCGAAAGTGACATAGAAGAGAAAATAAAAAAAATCTTTCAGTCATTTTACAGAAGATATTGCATCAATGAAAAAAAACTAAAAATAAGTCCTAACGATTCAATAAATAAATTGTTTAAGCCTGCTGTATTTGTTGATGCACCACCGGGAAGTGGCAAAACAACTTTTATTATGGAGACAACATCATATTTCAAGGAGAAATTCAAGTCCAAAAAAATTTTGATATTATGTAACAGAAAAGCTTTGCAAATTGAAATAAAAAAACATTTGCTGAAGAAATTTAAATCGGATTTATATAAGCAGATAAGCGATAACTATTCATTGATGTTCAGTATTTTAGAAAATATGTCAGAAATAGATGGAATTGAAGTTATGACATATCAAGCTTTTGCATACACGTCACACAAAAATGATGATACTTACTCTCTTGTAGTTGCTGATGAGGCTCATTTTTTTGTGTCAGACTCGCTTTTCTGTGCTGAAACTGAAATAATTCTAAAAAAGATTGTAAATGATTTTCAGTGTGCAATGCGTATATACATGACAGCTACAAGCAGTGAAGTATTGTTTACTGTTGAAAATTATGAACATGTACTTTCGATTGATACTAAACAACTTAATTGGTCTTTTTTTGATGATAAGTATTATAATAATGCATACTACATCAACGATTGTCCCTTTCTAAATAACAACGGTGAATGCATTCCTACATTTAATAAGGTGGCTTATTCCAATAATGATATTATCGTAAGACACTATGAGAGCCTGCAAATGCCATTTAAAGTTTTTTTGTTTTATGTACACCACAAATGCAAAAATTATATCTTTTATTCGATGAGCTACAGAGATAGAGTAAGTGAAATTCATAATATTGTTGAGAAAACTAAAGATGTGAAAAAAACAATGATTTTTATTGATAAGAGAAAAGATGGAAAAAAATTATGTACTATCTTACAAAATCAATTTCCGAATAAAAAAATACTTTATATTGACAGCGATTCCAAAAAAGATCCTGCATTTATAAAGATAGTTGCAGAGGAAAAATTTGAGGGTGATGTTCTTATAACTACAAGTGTCTTGGATAACGGAATAAATATTTCAGATACCGATGTCAAAAACATTATCATATTAAATTTGTATGAGGATGAATTTTTACAGTCGCTTGGGAGAGTTCGAAGTGTTACTGATAAAAATCCACTAAATGTTTACTTAGTTAATTTTGATGAAAGCTACTTTAATTCAAAACTTCATCAACTATATGAATTATCAGAATGTTTGAATGAATTTAGGGAGAATCCGGAAAAGTACATCTTTGAGGAAAAACATAAAATGAAAAACTCCTTTACAAGTATATACTTAGAGAATGGTACTACCCCTAAGGAAAATTCTATAGCTGTCGAAAGGCTTAACAATGAAATTGAATTTTGTAAGAAAATGCTGAAAAGAATCTCTTTTGATGAATATGCATCTATACGTCTGCAAATGGATTGGTTACGCATTCCAGAAGAATACAGATTCTATGGTCTTACGCAAAAAGAGCAAAAAGCCTATTTATTTTTATCGGAGAATATCGATCATACCTTTCAGAAAGATGCAATGCATAAATTTCTGGAGAAATTTAAAACTGAACACTATAACGATATTAAAGATTCTACATACAAGAAGGACAGAGAAGATGAACCTTTCACACTTGAGCGACTCAACAATTTCTTTAAAAATCATAACCTTAAATTTCATACAGTTTCGGCAGAAGATTTTGTTGTTCTCAAAAGAGATGAGGAGCCTCAAATGTTGCCAAAATTAGAATTAGAATTTCCTCAAAATATATTCTATAGGTAAAAGAGATGTGTTTTTTTAAATTATATATCATAAAGCTTTAAAGTGAATCTTCTAAAGTAGATTCATATTTCTTGAGTAAGCGATCAATCATCCCCTGTCTTTTCAATGAATCAGTATTCATGATACAATTATTG
>JAFUUG010000058.1 GCA_017483905.1 Bacillota bacterium | reverse complement strand
CGGCACAGTAAGGACTATGGTAATTGACGAAAATCCGTGGTTCGTTGGAAAAGATATTTGTAATGTGTTTGGCGATAAAAATCACAACCGCAGCTTAAGCAGAATCGATGATTGCGACAGAAAAATCGTACCGTTAGAAACAATCGGCGGAAGGCAAAATTTAGTTGTAGTAAACGAAAGCGGATTATATGCTTTGCTTTTTGCAATGCAGCCGCAAAAGGCACATAGCGAGGGGGTGTCAGATGAGTACCCCCTTGAAATACAAGAGAGAATCAATAAATTGCGTAAATTTAAGCATTGGGTAACAAGTGAGGTTCTTCCGTCAATCAGGAAAACGGGTTCATACACATTAAAGAATGACAATCTGCCGAGAAACCACAGGCTTTCGGAAGTAAACGATATGATAAAGATTGTAAACGAAATATACTCGGCTGCGGGTGTTGCACCTGTATTTATTGCATCGGCAACAAAACAGTTGTATGCGGAACAAGCAGGAATACCGATACCGTTGAAAATCGAGGCCGAGGAAGAAAAGCTGTATGACTGCACGGAAATAGCAAGAGAGCTTAAAATATATTCAAAATCGGGAAAGCCGCATAACAAGGCTGTTTCAGCTATCATCAAAAAGCTGTGTATAGCAGATGACCTTACGGTCAGAACACCTTTCACAAGAAACGGTCATTCGGATTTTACAACACAGTATAAACAGCCTGTTGTCGAAAAAATAAAAGAGTGGCTTAACGAAAACAGCTATCCTGCGGCTATAAACTATACCGACAGAAACGGTCTTGAAGGCACTTGCTATGTAACATACGGCTTTGATGATTGATGCAATACCGTTGCATTTCACGACGGAAAAGAATACATCAAAGGTGTGAACGAATCGTTCATCCCTTGAAAAACTATGGAACAAGGGAGCCCTGATTCAGGGCGACCTTTGTAAATCATACGGTTTTGAGGATTAAAGGGTGTATCAGATGAGTACCCCCTTCAATAACAGAAACGGAGCGTGATATTTATGAGCATTTTCAGCGGACTATTTCGTTCAAGGGATAAGCCGCAGAACAGAACTGCGGGAAGTGTATACAGCTTTTTGCTTGGAAACAGTACAAGCGGTCAGAGAGTAAATGAGCGAACCGCTATGCAGCTTACAACGGTTTATGCGTGTGTTCGGATATTGTCGGAGGCGATCGCAAGTCTTCCTCTTCACTTATACAGATATACGGAAAACGGCGGAAAGGAAAAAGCTACAGATCATCCGCTTTATTTTTTACTACACGATGAACCGAATGCGGAAATGACATCATTTGCATTCCGTGAAACGCTTATGACACATTTGCTTTTGTGGGGCAATGCCTATGCACAGATAATCCGAAACGGCAAAAGCGAAATAGTCGGTCTTTATCCTCTTATGCCCGACAGGATGACCGTTGACCGAGACGAGAATAAAAAGCTGTATTACGAATACCGTGTGAGTCAGGATGATGCTCCAATCAATAAAAAGTCTACTGTGAAACTTGAACCCTACGAGGTATTGCATATCCCCGGACTTGGCTTTGACGGTCTTGTAGGATATTCGCCTATCGCACTTGCCAAAAATTCAATAGGAATGGCGATAGCCTGTGAGGAATTCGGAGCTAAGTTTTTCGCAAACGGTGCGCAGCCTATCGGTGTGCTTGAATATCCGGGAGTGCTGAACAATCCCGAAAAGTTAAGGGAAAGCTGGCAAGCCATATACGGCGGCAGCAACAACGCACATAAGACCGCAATACTTGAAGAAGGTGCAAAATACACGCCTATCTCCATATCACCTGAACAGGCTCAATTTTTGGAAACGAGGAAGTTTCAGATAAACGAGATAGCGAGGATATTCAGAGTGCCTCCGCACATGGTGGGTGATCTGGAGAAATCAAGTTTTTCAAATATCGAGCAGCAGTCACTTGAATTTGTGAAATACTCATTAAATCCGTGGGTATCAAGGTGGGAACAGTCAATAATGCGTTCCCTTCTTTCGATTGATGAGAAGAAGGTATATTTTGCAAAATTCAATGTTGACGGCTTGCTGCGAGGTGATTATCAAAGCCGAATGAACGGATATGCTGTTGGTATACAGAATGGTTTTATGTCGCCCAATGACGTGCGTGAACTTGAAAATCTTGACCTTATCCCAGACGAACTTGGCGGTAACGGCTACAGGTGCAACGGGAATATGGTGGAATTAAAAGACAGTGGTTCTTGGAGCAAGAAGTATAAGGAGAAGAATGATGAAAAATAAAAAATTCTGGAAATGGGTAAAAAACGAACTGCCCGAAGATGAAAATCACGAAAGCGAAAGAACGCTTGTGTTAAACGGTGTTATATCGCAGGAATCTTGGTTTGATGATGAGGTGTCGCCTCGGATGTTCAAGAAAGAGCTCAATGCGGGCAGCGGAAATATAACGGTGTGGATAAATTCGCCGGGCGGCGATTGCGTGGCTGCGGCACAAATCTACAATATGCTGACGGAATACAGCGGAAAAGTTACCGTCAAAATAGACGGTATGGCAGCAAGTGCGGCATCGGTGGTTTCAATGGCAGGTGATACTGTTTTGATGAGCCCTGTAAGTGTTTTTATGATCCACAATCCCATAACTTTATCTATGGGCGATCACACCGAAATGCAAAAAGCAATAGATATGCTGAACGAATTTAAGGAAAGTATGATAAATGCTTATGAGGCAAAGACGGGACTTTCAAGAGCAAAAATATCGCACCTTATGGATGCCGAGACATATATGAACGCCAATAAAGCCATAGAACTTGGCTTTGCAGACGGCATCATCGGGCAGGAACCCTCGAACTTTGCGGAGAATACTTCGGCTATGATGTTCTCATACAGGACTGCGGAGAAGACTCTGCTCAACAAAATAGAGGCGAGGTATAATGCCGGAGAGATACACGAAGATAAGGCAGAAACGCCGAAAGTCAGCGATACTTTGAAAAGCAGTAAACCTCACGATAAAACAGAAAAAAACGAGGAAACTGAAAAAGAAATACACGGTCATTCAGTCAATGCAATAACCGAAAAGCTGACATTTATCAAAAAATTTATATAATCGGAGGTACACGAATATGAAACTTAACGAGATGCTTGAAAAGAGAAAGAACGCTGTTGATGCTGCGATAAAGTTTG
>JAFUUG010000657.1 GCA_017483905.1 Bacillota bacterium | reverse complement strand
TAACACCTGCACCGTACATTGGATAAACAATTTTGTCGCCTAATTTAAACACCTGATTTCCTCCTTTTAGTTTTCATTGCTTATTATTTGATCATCGTTTGACATCTATGTGTTTATTATACCACATTTTTCAAAAAAAAGTAATTATTTTATAGCCAAACTTTCATCAAATTTTCACTGTTTTTCTGTACATTTTTATTATATCCCCCCTGATCTCATTTATACATTATACCTATATTTTTACATATAAATACATAGTAAACGACAAAAGCACTTATACTTTGGGCGTTTGCTCGCACCAACTACGTGCCGCAAAGCAGCTGAATTCCTTATACACAGTCGTGTTCATTTTCCGAAAGCTTATAGTAAACGACATTTTTTAATGTAGTTTACTATATATTTTACTATCTGCTACTTGACATTACTCAAAATATGTAATAATATTTGATTCAACAGATATAATTTAAGGAGAAAAAATATGGAACTTTATAACTACATATCAGAAACATTCGATTGCGGCATAAACACGGTAAAATTCTGCTGCGACATTGAATCACAGCTCACCGAGCAATTTGCACAGATCGATAAAACAGCCGAAATAAATCAGTACAAAGTCCTGCGGGCAATGCAGAAGAATAATCTCTCCGATGCTCATTTTGCGGCAACCACAGGTTATGGCTACAACGATATCGGACGAGATGTCCTCGAAAAGATATATGCCGACGTATTTCACACGGAGTCATCGCTTGTCCGTGCGCAGATCATTTCGGGAACTCATGCTCTGACCGTTGCCCTCTTCGGAAATCTCCGCTATGGCGACGAACTTCTCTCCGTTGTCGGAAAACCGTATGACACTCTTGAAGGAGTTATCGGAAAAAGAAAAACAAAAGGATCTCTCATAGAACATGGCATCACATACAAAGAGCTTCCCCTTCTTGAAAACGGAAAAACCGATATAGCCTCTATCCCAAAAATGATAAACTCAAAAACAAAACTTGTCACTATCCAGCGTTCAAAAGGCTATGACTACAGACCAAGTCTTACTGTAGAGGAGATAAAAGAGATCATCTCCGCCGTAAAAGCCGTCAGAAAAGATATAATATGTATGGTCGATAATTGTTACGGTGAATTTGTCGATACAGCAGAACCTTCCGAAGTCGGTGCAGACCTCATAGTCGGCTCTCTAATCAAAAATCCGGGAGGCGGTCTTGCCCCTGTAGGCGGATATATCGCAGGAAAAGAAGAATATGTTGAAAATGCAGCTTACCGCCTTACAGCACCGGGTCTTGGAAAAGAAGTGGGTCCAAGCCTCGGTGTCAGTGCAAATTTCCTGCAAGGTCTTTTCCTCGCTCCACAGGTAGTCGCAGGCAGCCTGAAAGGTGCTGTTTTCGCATCGGCGGTTTTCAAAAAACTCGGTTTTGAGGTAATGCCCGAGCCTGATGAAAAACGGGCCGACATCGTACAGGCAATACAAATGAAAACAGCGGAAAATGTAATATCATTCTGTCAGGGCATACAAAAAGCAGCTCCCGTTGACAGC
>JAFUUG010000656.1 GCA_017483905.1 Bacillota bacterium | reverse complement strand
TTTACTTTTATGAAAACACAGGCGGATATAAAGGTTTTTACCGATATTCTGATAACCTCAACAAAGGAAAAAGGCGAAAAGTCAGCGGATCAGTTTTGGGAAAACAGCGAAAGGCTTTTGTATATGGCTTTAATAGGCTACATAATATACGAATTGCCCGAAGAAGAACACAATTTTGCTTCACTTCTTAAAATGATAAATGCTATGGAAGTCAGAGAAAATGACGAAACATTTATGAATGTTGTTGACTATGCCTTTGAAGAACTTGAAATTGGTACAGAGGAATTTTGCAAGAAATATAAAGTCGAGATAACACCCGACAGAGAAATCAAAAAACCACAGCCTGAACATTTTGCACTGTCGCAATACCGCAAATACAAGCTTGCGGCTGGAAAAACAGCAAAGTCAATCTTGATTAGCTGCGGTGTAAGGCTCTCGGCTTTTGATGTTGAGGAAGTGAGAGAAATGACAAAATATGATGAAATGGAACTCGGCACTATCGGAGATAGAAAGACGATTCTTTTCATCATAATTGACGATAAAGTCACTACTTTTAACTTCCTCGCAAATATGATGTACTCGCAGCTTTTCAAGGAATTATGTGATAAAGCGGATAATGTTTACGGTGGCAGACTGCCTGTTCACACTCGTATACTACTTGATGAATTTGCGAATATCGGGCAAATTCCGAACTTCGAGAAGATCATTTCAATAATTCGTTCAAGGGAAATTTCCGTTGATGTCATTGTTCAAAATATGGCTCAAATAGAGGCTTTGTACGATAAACAAGCAGGAACGCTAACGGGCAACTGCGATACTACACTATTTCTTGGCAGTGGCGAAAATCAGACTATGAAAACCATTTCAGAGCGTGTCGGAAAAACTACCATAGACCACAGAAGCAGCAGCGAAACCAAAGGAACGCAAGGCAGCTACAGCTTACAAAATCAAATACTCGGCAGAGATTTGATTACACCCGATGAAGTCGGTAAACTTGACAATGACGAATGTATTTTGTTTATTCGAGGTGTTAAGCCTTTCAGGTCGAAAAAATACAACTTGGAAAGACACCCGAATTACAAGAAAACAGGCGATTATAAAAAAGAATACAGTTTTGATATTGTTGAATACAATGAAAAGCTAAAACAAGAAATCGCCCAAAATGATGATATAAATATCGAGGACTATATTCTTGACGATAAAGAACTCGAAGAACTTATCATCACCTAAAACCTATTATACAAAAAATTGAGGATTATATCAATGTTTATGCCTTATAAAGATATAATCCTCTTTTTTTATAAATTTTTATCTAACGGAGGTATAAAAAATGAGAAACAACAATGTAACTATGATGAGTGCGAGAGTGCGTAAAGCCGAAGCAAAAAGAAACTTCTTCAAAAAATCGCTCAAGCTGCTTTTGACAACGGCTTTTGTACTTACAACATTTTTTACAGTTAATTGCTTTGCAGCGGGTGACGGCTCGGAAGCCATTAAAACAGCACAGAGTTTATTATCTAAGGCAGCAACAGCAGGCGGCGGTTTATGGGCAGTTTGGGGATTGGTTACGCTCGGTATGGCGATAAAAGACCACAACGGACCCGGCATTGGTAACGCAGTATGGCAGATAGTCGGCGGAGTGAATACTCCAATGCGGACATACTTAAATTTTGCCGACAAACCGATAAAAAACGCTGATTTCCTTTGTTTTTTCTCCGTTCTCGACATACTC